>CAZOZD010000005.1:0-28842 GCA_964584195.1 uncultured Burkholderiales bacterium | reverse complement strand
GCCAGGGCATCCTCACCAGCCGCGGCGGCAAGACCAGCCACGCCGCCGTGGTCGCGCGCGGCATGGGCAAGCCCTGTGTCGCGGGCGCCGAGGGCATCCATGTCGATGTCCAGACCCGCCAGGCGGTGGTGGGCGACCAGGTGTTCGGCGAGGGCGCGGTGATTACCATCGATGGCACGACCGGCGACGTCTACATCGGCGAGGTGGCGATGATCGAGGCCGAGTTCTCCGGCGAGCTGGCCACCCTGCTTTCCTGGGCCGACGAGGTGGCGCGGCTCAAGGTGATGGCCAATGCCGACACCCCCGACGACGCCGAGAGGGCGCTCAAATTCGGCGCCATGGGTATCGGCCTGGCCCGTACCGAGCGCATGTTCAATGCCGTGGAACGTCTGCCCATCGTGGTCGAGATGATCATCGCCGAGACCCCCACCGACCGCCAGGCGGCGCTCGACAAACTGCTGCCCATCCAGCGCGAGGACTTCAAGGGCATCTTCAAGGCCATGGCGCCCCGGCCGGTGACCATCCGGCTCCTCGACCCGCCCATCCATGAATTCCTGCCTTCCGAAAACCAGCTCGTCGATGAGCTCGACCGTCTGCGCCATCTGCGTGATACCGTGCGCGGCATGCAGGTGCTGCACGACACCGTCGACTTCATGTACCGGGTGCGTGAGGTGCATCCCCAGGTGGCCCTGCCGGCTGACCCGGCCCTGGTGGACGAGGCCATCCAGAAGAAGGAGATCATGCTCAAGAAGGTGCGCGCCCTGTTCGAGGTGAACCCCATGCTCGGCCATCGCGGCGTCCGCCTCGGCCTGACCTACCCGGAGATCTACTCCATGCAGATCCGCGCCATCCTGGAGGCCGCTGCCGAGTGCCAGAAGGAGGGGCTGGAAGTGCATCCCGAGATCATGGTGCCGCAGGTCTGCACGGCGCAGGAACTGAAGCGGGTCAAGGAATGGGTGGAGGCGATCCGCGCCAAGGTGGAGGCCGCGCATGGCGTCACCTTGAGCTTCAAGTTCGGCTCCATGCTGGAAGTGGTGCGCGCCTGCATGCGCGCCGAGAACCTGGCCGAGGAGGCCGAGTTCTTCAGCTTCGGCACCAACGACCTGACCCAGGCCACCTTCTCGTTCTCGCGCGAGGATGCCGAGAACAAGTTCCTGCCCATGTATAACCAGAACCACATCCTGCATGACAACCCCTTCGAGGTGCTCGACGTCAAGGGTGTGGGCAAGCTGATGAAGCTTGCGGTGGACTGGGGCCGCGCCACCCGGCCGGACATGAAGATCGGCATCTGTGGCGAGCACGGCGGCCATCCGAAATCGATCGCCTTCTGCCATGGCATCGGCCTCTCCTATGTCTCCTGCTCCGGCCCGCGCGTACCCATCGCCCGTCTGGCGGCGGCGCACGCTGCCCTCACCGAGGGCGGTGTGGCCGGTACCCAGGCCCTCTGAACCCCATCCCGCAGACAAGGAGAAGCGGCCATGTTCGAATCCGCCGAACTCGGTCACAAGATCGACAAGAAGACCTTCCAGGCCGAGGTGCCGGTATTGCGCGAGGCACTGCTCGATGCCCAGTACGACCTGCGCGATGCGAAGTTCCAGGTCATCCTGCTGGTGGGCGGGGTGGACGGCGCCGGGCGCACCGAGGTCGTCAACGCACTCAACGACTGGATGGACCCGCGCTACATCGAGACCCACGGCATGGGCGAGGCCTCCGAGGAGGAGCGCGAGCGGCCGCGCATGTGGCGGTTCTGGCGGGCGCTGCCCCCCAAGGGCAAGATCGGCATCTTCTTCGGCTCCTGGTACACCTGGCCGATCCTGCGCCGGGCCTATGGCGAAAGCGGCGACGCCGAGCTCGACCAAGCCATGGACGAGGCCAAGCATTTCGAAAAGATGCTCACCGACGAGGGCGCCCTGGTGCTCAAGTTCTGGCTGCACCTGTCCAGACCGAAGCAGAAGGCGCGCCTGAAGGACCTGGAAAAGGATCCCCGCACCCGCTGGCGGGTGACCGAGCGCGACTGGACCCACTACAAGATGTACGACAAGTTCATGAACGTGGCGGAACGGGTCATCCGCGAGACCAGCACCGCCAACGCGCCCTGGTTCATTGTCGAGGGTGAGGATGAGCATTACCGCAGCCTCACCATCGGCCGCACCCTGCTCCAGGCCCTGCGCAACCGTCTCGACAACCCCGAGGTGAAGAGCGAGATCCGCGCCGCGCCGCTGATTCCGCCCATCGACAACCTGCACATCCTGAAAAGCCTCGATCTCGGTCTCACGCTCGACAAGAAGACCTACCGCGAGGAGCTGGAAAAGTACCAGGGCAAGCTCAACCTCCTCATCCGTCACCCCAAATTCAAGGCGCATTCGGTGGTGGCGGTATTCGAGGGCAACGACGCCGCCGGCAAGGGCGGCACCATCCGCCGCATCACCGGCGCCCTGGACGCGCGCAACTACCAGCTGGTGCCGGTCGCCGCCCCCACCGAGGAAGAGCGGGCGCAGCCCTACCTGTGGCGGTTCTGGCGTCACCTGCCGCGGCGCGGCAAGGTGCTGGTGTTCGACCGGTCCTGGTATGGCCGGGTGCTGGTGGAGCGGGTGGAGGGCTTTTGCAGCCAGTCCGACTGGATGCGCGCCTACAGCGAGATCAACGATTTCGAGGAACAGATGGTGCGGCACGGCATCATCGTCATGAAATACTGGCTCGCCATCAGCAAGGAAGAGCAGCTCGCCCGCTTCAAGGCCCGCGAGGAGATCAGCTTCAAGCGCTTCAAGATCACCGAGGAAGACTGGCGCAACCGTGACAAGTGGGAACAGTATGAGCAGGCGGTGTGCGACATGGTCGACCGCACCAGCACCCGGCACGCGCCCTGGACCCTGGTCGAGGCCAACGACAAGATGTATGCCCGCATCAAGGTGTTGCGCACGCTCTGCGAGCGCATCGAACAAGCCCTGTGATCCGCCATGAGCCACAGACACCTCGCCCTGCTCAACGGACTGTTCCACGACCCGCCCGGCGGCAACCTGCACTGGCGCGAGGTGGAGTCCCTGCTCGGTCATCTGGGCGCCGAGATGGAGCCTCTGTCCGGTGCGCGCATCCGGGTGCGCCTGAACGGCCGCGAAGGCATCCTGCACCGGCCGCACCACAGCAACGTGCTGCAACGCGGCGAACTCAAGCACCTGCGCGAATACCTCGCCAGCGCCGGGGTCACCCCTTCGCTGTACGAGGCCGCACAACATGAGCGCGCCGGGACGGGTGAGCCTTGATCGCGCGCCACATTGGCGGGAACATGTCGGCTCGACCCTGAACTGGAGCGAGCAATGAAGCGCGCGCTGTATGCCCTGGTCCTGTGTGCCCTGGCCGTTCCGGCCGCCTCCGAGGGGCCAAAGCGGACCCTGGACGTCGATTTCGGCCTCGGTTTTCGCGACAACCCCACCAACGGCGGGCGTGAGATGGACCGCCTGCGCGACCGCGCGTTCGACCTTTCCGGCACGCTCGCCTGGCACCAGGTGGTCGGCCGCGATGCCAGCCTGTCCTGGGGCGGTCGCATCGAGGGGCGCGCGCATGACGAAATCCACGGCCTCGACCGCCTTGGCGCCGCCCTGTTCGTCCATTACGCGCATCGACTCGGTGGCGCATACACCTCGCCCTGGATCGAGGCGAGCTACGAATACGGTCGGCAGATCCACCGCGACAGCCGTCTGCGCGACGGCGCCAGCCAGCTCGCCAGCCTGGGCCTCAATGCCCGCCTGACCGACCGCGTCAAGGGCGGCGTCACGCTGGAGGCGCAACACCGCCAGAGCGACCTGGCGCGCGCATTCGACACCCGCCTCAATCGCGTCCGGCTGGGGCTCGACTACCGGCTCGGCAACTGGGACACCCTGTTCCTGGATGCATCGGTCGGTCGCGGCCGTTTCCTGTCCTCCTCCTTCGGTCGCTGCAACACCACCTACAAGCCCGGTGCGAGTTACGACCCGGCCCTATGGGGCGGCGGCGATCCGGCCACCTGCTACACCGGCTGTCACATGCCCCCGTCCGGCTGTGTCGAGGACACCGCCCTGCCCGGATCGGCCGACTGGTTCGCATTCCGCGTTTCCGGTCTCACCCGCGACATCGGCCTGGGCCTCAGCCGCCGCCTGCCCTGGAACGCCAGCCTGAACCTGTACCTGAACGCCAGCGAGACCCGCGCCGAGAACGCATTCCGCTATCGCGGCGAATCGCTCACGCTCAACTACCAGCAACGATTCTGATCCTAAATTCCGCAGTTAAAAGCAGTGCTGCGCATGTGTTCACCCTCACCCGCCGCTTCGCGTCGGCCTCTCCCGAAGGGAGCGGCCATCATCAACCCTCTCCCATTGGGAGTACCCCATGCGGGGCATAAAAAGGGTAGGGTGAGGGTGCCAGGCGAAGCCTGGCGCGGGGTTGCCCATTTTTGGCGTTTCAACTACGTTTTTAGGCTGATCCGGCCATGGCGCGCAGCATCCTGATCACTGGCTGTTCCTCCGGCATCGGCCTCTTTGCCGCGCAGGGCCTGGCGGCAGAAGGCTGGCGGGTGTTTGCCACGGCGCGCAAGGCCAATGACGTCGAGCGCCTGGCCGGGCTTGGGCTTGAGGCCCTGCGCCTCGACCTCGACGATCCGGCCAGCATCGAGGTGGCGGTCGCGGAGGTGTTGCGGCGCAGCGACGGACGCCTCGACGCCCTGTTCAACAACGCTGGCTTCGGCCAGGTCGGCGCGGTGGAAGATTTGAGCCGTGCGGCACTGCGGGCCCAGTTCGAGACCAACCTGTTCGGCACGCTGGAGCTCACCAACCGCATCATTCCGGTGATGCGCCGTCAGGGCCATGGCCGCATCGTCATGAACAGCTCGGTGCTGGGCTATGCTGCGTTCGCCTACCGCGGCGCCTATGTCGCCGCCAAATTCGGCCTGGAAGGGATCACGGACACCCTGCGCCAGGAGCTCAAGGGCAGCGGCATCCACGTCAGCCTGATCGAGCCGGGGCCGATCACCTCCCGTTTTCGCGACAACTGCGTGCCCCACTTCATGCGCCACATCGACTGGCAAAACAGCGTCCACCGCGAGCAATACGCGGCCCAGCTCGAACGGCTTGGCAAGCCTGGATCCGCCGCGCCGTTCACCCTCGGCCCGGAAGCGGTGCTCGATCGCCTGCGCCATGCCCTGACCAGCCCCCGGCCGCGCGCCCGCTATCCGGTCACCGTGCCGGCGGTGCTGTTCTGGTGGCTGCGCCGTTTCCTGCCGGTGTCGGGCATGGACTGGGTGCTGGCGCGCGCCTCCGGCGGGGGGCGGCGATGACCCAGGGGCATTGTTTCGCCTACGGCTCGCTGATGTGCCCGGACATCCTCGCCCGCGTCATCGGCCGCGCAGTGCCCGGAGAAGCGGCGCGTCTGGATGGATACCGGCGCCTGGCCGTGGCCGGCGAGGAATACCCCGGTCTCGTGGAGGCTGCCGGGCACAGCGTCACGGGCGTGCTGTACCGAGACCTCGACGCCGCGGCCTGGCGCCGCCTGGATGAATTCGAAGGCGAGGAGTACGAACGGGTCCGGGTCGATCTTCTTCTCGCCGGAAGGGATGCATCGAGCGCCTGGGTGTATCTGTTCCGGCCCGAATACCGTCATCGCCTCATCGACCGGGATTGGGATTTCGAGGCATTCCGGCGCGAGGGCAAGGCGCGCTTCAGCACCCGCTATGTTGGTTTCGACCGGACGACAGGCACTGGAAGGGAAACACAGGCGTAAAAAAAACGGGTATCCGAAATCTACTGTTGGAATGGGTTGAACAAACGGACTCCAAGCCCCTTGAAGTCATCGATGTTCCTTGTGACCACCGTTAGATCATGGATGAGTGCGATGGCCGCGATTTGCTTATCAACGGGGTGTTGCGGATGGGGTGACATGAGTTTTCCCCAGACTTGGGCACTATCAAGGTCGAAATCAAGAATGCGGTCCGTGTAGTGCACAACGACGGTGTCCAGCCAAGCCTCGAGCTTCCCGGCCTGGCTTGTATCCCCTCGCTGCCGAATGTTTTCCAGGCCACGCCTGATCTCCCCGATGGTCTGCACAGCGATATAGATGTCAGCCGGATCAGTCGTGTTCCAGAAGTCCTGCACCCCAATGTTGGCCTTCTTTCCCTTGCGAGCTTCGCTGATGACGTTGGTATCAACCAGATACACGCTCAGGGGCCTTGTTGCGAAAGTCGAAATCGGTGTCTTCGCCGACATTCGGCATGCTGGACAATATTTCAGCAACGGAGCGGCGTGGAGGCCGTTGCAGCACATTGCGCAAAATTTCGCGATGCTCCGCTTCCGCGCTACGGCCATGGGCCGCAGCCACTTGTTTCAGGGTGCGGACGAGTTCTTCATCGACGTTTCTAACGACAAGATTGGTTGCCATGTTCGACATCCTCATGCGGAGATAGCAGTGATTGCATTATAGTTGCTTGCGCTATCATTGCAATCACATCAACAGCCGATTCCGGATACCCAAAAAAACCCGCCGAAGCGGGTTTCAATGGTTTTGTCCCCGACCCCAAGGGTCGGGGCAAATCCGGGGTGGACTCAGGCGCCGATCACGCCGCCGTTGGACCGGCGGACCACCACAGTCGCTGATCGCGGACGTGCACCGGCCGTCGGCCACTGCGAGAAGGCCGTCGGATTGCGGGCGATCTGGTTGTCACTGAAGGTGCTGCCATCGGCGTTCTTGGGCCGATTGGGATGGCTGCCGATTTCGCCCGGATGCTGCATGTTCACGAACATGGTCTTGCGATCCGGCGTGAACGCCAGGCCGGTGACCTCGCATCCGGAAGGTCCGACCAGGAAGCGACGAATCTCGCCGGTGGTCGGGTTGGCGGCCAGCATCTGGTTATTGCCCATGTTGGCGTAATCACCGCTGTTGGAGAAACTGCCATCGGTCTGAATCCACAAGCGGCCGAAGCTGTCGAAGGCCAAACCATCGGGGCTGTTGAACAGGTTGTTGGCGTTGATGTTGGCCGAGGGCTTGCGTGCATCGGTAATCGACGGCTGGCCGGCAATGACGAAGATGTCCCAGGAGAACGTCAATGCGGCGGCATCGCCGCTGGTCTCGTTCCAGCGGATGATGTGGCCCCAGAGGTTGTTCGAACGTGGGTTGGCTTCGTCCACGGGCGGGCGGGCTGAACCAGCCGAAGTTGTACCGTCGGCTTTGTTGGACGATGCCGGTGTGCCGCCCCGACGGTTGTTGTTGGTCAGGGTGCAGTAGACCTCGCCCGGCTTCTTGGGATTGGCGGCAATCCACTCGGGACGGTCCATCATGGTGGCCCCGACACGGTCTGCGGCCTGGCGGGTCTTGATCAGCACCTCGGCCTGGCTGGCAAAACCGTTTTCCGCAGTCAGGCCATTCTGGCCATGGACCAGCGGAATCCAGACGCCGGTACCCATGTTGTCGCCCGTGGCCGTGCCCGCATCGAAACGCGCCACGTACAGCGTGCCATCTTCCAGCAGGCGGCGATTGGCAGCACTGGTGGGGTTGGCGCTGTCGAAGGTGCCGCTGGAAACGAATTTGTAGATGTACTCGTTGCGCTCGTCATCGCCCATGTAGACGACGACCTTGCCGTTCGGCGCAATGACGAGTTCGGCGTTCTCGTGCTTGGTCCGACCCATGGCAGTGCGCTTGACCGGTTTGCTGGCCGGTGCGAAGGGGTCGATCTCGACCACCCAGCCAAAGCGGTGCGGCTCATTCGGGTTGACGTCCGCATCGAAACGGGGATCGACAGTATGCCAGCGGTAGCCAAAACCTTCTTTGGTGATGCCATAGCGCGATTGTCCAGCAACAATTTCAGCCTTCTGGTCTTCGAAGCCTGGAGCGATTGAGGCCCCGCTGGTCGGCGCGCCAAAGTAACCGTTCCAGTTTTCCTCGCAGGTGAGGTAGGTGCCCCAGGGGGTCCAGCCGTTGGCGCAGTTGTTCAGCGTGCCCAGCACTTCAGTGCCGCTCGGGTCGGCTGCCGTCTTCATCCAGGCATGGCCGGCTGCAGCGCCCTGCAGGGTCATCGGCGTGTTGCCATGGATGCGCCGGTTATAGGGCGAGTTCTTGACGTGGGACCAGCTGCCGTCGGTGTTGCGTTTGACATGCACCACGCTGACGCCGTGCGCGGCCTGGGCCTTGCGCGCCTTTTCCAGTGTGAAGGGGGCCATCCAGTCATCGGCGGGCGTGGCGGCTTCGATGGCATAGAAATACTCGGGGTTGATGTACTCGTGGTTCATCACCAGCAGACCTTCATCGCTGCGGTTGCCATAGCCATTACCGGCGGCGTTGAAGCCGAAGAACCACATGCCGTCGTGGTTGTCGCCAATCTGTTGTTCCTGCTCAGCCGCCGTGTTCGACGCGTCGGCCTTCCAGGCCGGGGCCAGGTCATTGATCGGCTCGCCCCAGGGCAGGAATGCGGTGGCGACATAGCCGGCCGGCACCACCACGGCGTCACTGGTGGAAATTGCAATGCCGTCAAAGCCGAACATCTGCTCGCTGTTCTGGCCAGCATCGGCAGCGGAGCTGTCATCTGAACCGAGAAAGCCGCTCAATGTCGTGAGGAACGGCAGGGTAGCCAAGCCAAGGCCTGACTTCAGAAGCATGCGTCGCTTGGGGTCGTGCTGCATTGCCTGCTCGACGACCTCGGTCAGCGAGCGGTTTGCAGAGGGGTTGGATACACCGTCGTCGTCACGGATGGATTGGGCCATTGTCAAGTCTCCGATAGAGGCGAAGGGGAGCCGGCGATTTTCCTCTCCAAGCATTACAACAATGTTTCTGGTCCGGCATGGATCAAAGTTCACCTGAACCCGGGTTGCCCATCAGGACGCGCGATGATGGCAAGGCGGAAAGCGAGGCAGTTCGGGCAGTGGGAAGAGGCCATGGCCGAGGGGCACGCGCCCGAATGGGCCGCGATCCAGCCGCCGGGGCGTGAGCCCCTGGCAGGGCGGGCTGGCCCGGTTCGCAATTTTCGGGTTTAATCGGATCGCATTGCCTGTATCAATGGATCGAGTTGGAGTGCGCATGAATACCTGCCGTCCCCCCTTCAGGCTGCTCGCCAGCCTGGTCCTGCTGGCTTCGGTCAGCGGTTGCGCCACCCAGCAGGCGCTGGAGGAACAGACCACCCCCTTGCAGACCCGGGTGACGACCCTGGAGCAGGCCCTGGCCGAGCTCGATCGCCGCGTGGTTGAGACCCAGGCCGAGACCGCCGCGCTGCGCGCTCGCGAACGTATTCTTGGCCAGCAGCTGGGCGATTTGCGCGAGCAGCAGGCCAGCCGCATGCAGGGCATGGAACAGCGTCTGGCGCAGGCCGAGACCCAGGCCGGGGCGGTGCGGACCGATCTGGAGGCCCTCGCCGCTCAGATCGAGAGTGATCGCGAACTGCTCGAAGAGACCGCTTCGACGGGTGAGGCGGTGGCGGCCTGGGTCGAGGAGGGCGGGCCCGTCCTGGATGCCTTGCAGCAACGCCTGGCCGGGCTCGACGCGACCGAGCTGACCCGACGGCTGGATGGGATCGAGCAGGCGGTCGGACAGGTCGAGGCCGGCATGCGGGATCTCACTGCGACGGTTGCCGCAGGACAGGATGCGCGGGCCGGAGCCGACGCGGCCAAAGATCAAGCCATGGCAGAGGTCGCGGCGGTTCAGCGCGGCCTGGATGCATTCACCGACCGGGTCGCCGAGCTGGAGAGCCTTGCGCGGGCTGCGGCCAATTCCGATCTGGCCACCCGATTCACGGCCCTGGAGCGGCGGGTCGAGGAGATGGCGGCCAAGGCCAGCCAGGAGGAGATCCGCCTGCATGGCAAGGTGCGCTCGACGGTCCTGCTCACCGAGGATCGCACCCTGTACCCGCTCAATTCGCCTGAACTGGGCGCGGCGGATCGCGCCAAGCTCGATGCGCTGATTGCCGAGCTGGGCCGGCTTGGCCGCGAATACCATCTCGACATCCAGGGCCACACCGACAACCTCGGCACCGACGACTACAATTACGCCCTCGGCCGCGCCCGCGCCCAGGTGGTGGCGCGTTACCTGCATGAGAAGGGTGGCATCCCGCTGGCGCGCATGTCGGTCATCTCATACGGCGCCACCAGCCCCCTGCCGGGCGCGGTGCGCAATCATCGCCGCATCGCCATCCGCACCCTGGTGCTGGAAAAGAGCGAACCCTGAGTCCGCGCGCTTGCGATCCGCCATGAAACCGGTTCTGCCGTCGCACCCACGCCACCCGCCGCGCCCGGCGCAGCAAGCCGGGGATCGACGATGAACGCCCGCCCCGGCGCTCGCATCCTGGTGGTCGAGGACAACCCGATCAACCGCGAGATCATGCTGGACAACCTGGGCGAGGCCGGTTACGCCAGCGAGGCGGTGGAAACCGGCGCGGCGGCCTGGGAGTTGCTTTGCGCCGCGCCCGATGCATTCGACGCGGTCCTGCTCGACCGCATGCTGCCCGACATGGATGGCCTCGACCTGTTGCGCCGGGCCAAGGCCAGCGAGTCGCTGCGGTTGCTGCCGATCATCATGCAGACAGCCATGACCGCCTCCGCCGACATCGCCGAAGGACTGGCGGCGGGTGCATTCTATTACCTGACCAAGCCCTTCGAGGCCCGCACCCTGCTCGCCATCGTCGTCGCCGCCATCGAGGACCGGCAGCGCTACGAAGCCCTGCGCCGCGAGGCGAGCGAGGCCGCGCGCACCATCCACCTGCTGCGGCGGGCGGAGTTCGTGTTCCGCACCCCGGACGAGGCGCGTGGCATCGCCGCCCTGATGGCCAACACCTGTCCGGACCCCGGCCGGGTGGTGCTCGGCCTGTCCGAGTTGATGCTGAATGCGGTCGAGCATGGCAACCTCGGCATCGGCTACAGCGAGAAATCGGCCCTGATCGCCAGCGGTCGCATGGAGGAGGAGCTGGAACGGCGTCTGGGCCTGCCCGAATACCGCCAGCGCGAAGCCTGCCTGGAGGTGGTGCGCGAACCGGTGGAAGTACGTTTCCGCATCCGCGACCAGGGGGCCGGATTCAACTGGCGTACCTACCTCGACTTTTCCCCCGAGCGCGCATTCGACACCCATGGCCGCGGCATCGCCATGTCGCGCAAGATCAGCTTCGATACGCTCGAATATCTGGGCCTGGGCAACGAGGTGGTGGCCAGCGTCCAGCTCGCCTGAGCCTGGAATACTGGATTTTTTCAGTCAACTATTGCCGACCGGTCTCGCGCTCCGTACAATTTCGCACGCTTCAACCCTTCGGGCGCTTGTCGCCCCCGCCAAAACACCACTGGAGATCTGATATGGAACACCAACTGCCTGCCTTGCCCTATGCCATGGACGCCCTGCAACCGCACATGTCCAAGGAAACCTTCGAATACCACTACGCCAAGCACCATCAGGCCTATGTCACCAACCTGAACAACCTGATCAAGGGCACCGAGTTCGAGAGCAAGTCGCTTGAGGACATCGTCAGGACCGCGCCTAGCGGTGGCATCTACAACAACGCCGCCCAGGTCTGGAACCACAGCTTTTTCTGGAACTGCATGAAGCCGAACGGCGGCGGCGCGCCCAGCGGCGCCCTGGCCGACGCCATCAACAAGAAGTGGGGCTCGCTGGATGAGTTCAAGAAGGCCTTCCAGGCCAGCGCCGTGGGCAATTTCGGCTCCGGCTGGACCTGGCTGGTGAAGAAGGCCGACGGCGCGGTCGACATCGTCAACATGGGTGCCGCAGGCACCCCCCTGACCACCGGTGACAAGGCCCTGCTTTGCGTCGACGTGTGGGAGCACGCCTATTACATCGACTACCGCAACCTGCGGCCCAAGTTCGTCGAGACCTTCCTGAACGAGCTGGCCAACTGGGCGTTCGCCGAGGCCAACTACGCCGCCTGAGCGCTGCTCCATCCGTGCTCGCGGCCTCCGGGAAGACTCCGGGGGCCGTTGTATTTCCCTCATCCAGCGCATCGGCCGGCCTGCCCCGCGGGGGCGCGGTGATGCCTGACCGTGCTGCTTGTTTCAACGGATTCGCATGAACCCGATCACCATCCTGTATTTCGGTGACCTGATGAACCGCCTTCTGATCGGCCAGGAAAAGCTGCGCCTGCCGCCGGCGGTCAAGGATATCGGCGGCCTGATGCGCGTGCTGGCCATGCGCGGCGGGGAATGGCAGGCGGCCTTCGGCGCTGCCAGGCCCACCCTGCGCATCACCGTCAACAAGGCCGAAGCCACGACCGAAACGCAACTCGCCGGCGGCGACGAGGTGGCTTTCATCGAATCGGTGAGCCTGTGACCCCGGCCTGGCCCGGCTGAACGGACGGCCATGCCGACCCCGCTGCCCGATCGCGAACCGGACGATCCGCTGGCGCGCTTCCGCAGCTGGCGCGGCTTCCTGCTTGCCACCCTGGCCGTCAACGTGTTGTTCGTATACACCATGCTGGCGCACAACCATCCCGACCAGGCCGCCTGGCACAAGGCCCTGCTCTGGTTTCCGGTGACCGCCGTGCTCTCCGCGGCCTACCTCGCCGCCATGGTGCGGCTGAGCCGGCAGTATGGGCCGCGCCTGTATGCGCCCCTCTGTCTCGCCCTGGTCGTGGTGAACTGGGCGATCCTGATTGGTGCCTGACAGGCGGCGAAGCCTGAAAAACCCGGTTGAACCACAGAGTCACGGAGAACACGGGGAAAAACAGGCCCTTGATGAAATCCAGTGGGTAGCGCCGATCATGGGTGCGCCCTACGAGTGAACGATAAATCCAGTTTTCCGCAGAGGAAATAGGCCCTGTTGATGAAGTTCTGGATGTTTCGGTATCCGCGAGCGCGTCGTTTGGCGAGTTGGATCGAATTTAGAATTTATGTTTATCTCAGCCCCTGAGTTCGGCCTCGACCTCGGCCAGTTCGGCGGGGTCGTTGAGATTGCGAAACGCCGTGGCGTCCTCGAAGCGGGCGGTGGCCGGGTGGTGGCGCGCCTGCCAGGCCCGCACCGCCTCGCCTCCCTCTGCCAGGTAGGCGTCCAGATCCTCCAGCAGCGCCCGGCGTAGCCACATCACCGCGTAATGCATCCGTTCCGGGTCAGCTGCACGGGCGAGGGGCCGGCCGGCGTGGTCGGCTGCCCCGGCCAGGCGGCGGGCCAGGTCGAGCGGCAGGAACGGGGTGTCGCATGGCACCACCAGCAGGCATTCGGCACGCGCCTGGCGGCCGGCGGCGAGTACTCCGGCCAGGGGGCCGCGCTGGCCGGGCAGGGTGTCCGTCACCACCGGCCAGCCCAGGGTGGCATAGCGATCCAGATTGCGGTTGGCGCTGATGACGATCTCGTCCACCTGGGCGGAGAGACGTTCCGCCACATGCGCCACCAGTGGCCGGCCGTGCAGATCGACGAGTCCCTTGTCCAGGCCACCCATGCGGCGGCCCTGGCCGCCCGCCAGCAGGATGGCGCTGATCCGGGGCTCAGCCGGCATCGCGTCGATACAGGGTGTATACCCGCGTCTTGTTGCGGGGACGGAAACCGCTCCAGAGTACCGTGTCGGTGGCGGTGGACTCGGCTGGCAGGGCTTCAGTCATCGCCGTGGCGCGCGGGCGGGTCGGCTCCAGGCGAAGCAGATGGGCGCAGTCCGCCCCGGCACCGAGCCGATCGCCGAGACGCAGGCGCAGCAGGGCATGCATGGCGGGATCGACCTCGGCATCGACACATGCGCTGGCCGGCAGCGCGGCCTCGATGCCGGCCAGCAGGGGACGATATCCCCAGCCGGCCTCCGCCCAGGGCCGGAGCAGGCTGATGAGCAGGAACCAGGTCAGTGCCATGCCGGTGGCCCATACCAGGATGGGGCGCACACTGGCGCGCGGGAACAGCGGGATCGCCACCAGCCAGGCCAGGCTGGCGGCCACGGCCACGCCAAGATCGGCAGTGCTCAGCGTGCCGCTCGGATAGGCCGGCGTGAGTCTGTACAGATGCGCGCTCAGTGCCGGTGGCCAGCCCCACTCCAGGGCCGCGAAATAGACCCAGAACGCGACGGCGAAGAACAGGAAGGTGACCACGCCGAACCAGTAGAACGCCTGAGCCGCGCCACGTTGCAGGCTGGCCACCCCGTGCGCGGCGAGCAGCGCTAGGGGCGCCAGCAGCGGCAGGGCGGCGCCTTCGCGCGAATGGGTGGGCCACAGCGCCAGCATGAACAGCACCACCAAGCTGATCAGCAGCGGATGCAGGGGCGTTTCCCGGCCCAGGCGGCGGTGCTGGTGCCACAGCGTCCAGAGTGCCAGCGGCCAGAGCGGCCAGGCGAACCAGAGCAGCAGTTTGAATAGGGCGAACGGGTCGTGGTTGGGCGCGGGCAGGTCCAGCCACAATGTCGCCTGGCCATCGCGCAGCAGGAACCAGGCTGCCAGGGGCGGGGTCAGGGTCGCCGCCAGAGCGAGCCAGCTCCGCGCCGGCAGCCGCGCGCCGGGCAACGCTGCAGCTAGGGCCACGATGGCCAGGCCGGCCAGCAGGTCGACCGGACCGCGCGCCAGGGCCAGCAGCGCCAGGGCGAGGCCCAGGCCCAGACCGCCGGCGAGCGGTCGTCGCCGGGCCAGGGCGAGCGCGTACAACAGGCCGGCGTGCGCGGTCAGCAGGACGATTTCGGGCAACAGTGCGTGGGCGCGCAACATCAGGCCGAACCCGCCCATCAGGGCCAGCGCGGCCGGGGCGACGAAGGCGGGGCCGAACAGCTCGCGCGCCGCCAGCGCGGTGAACAGCAGGGCCGCCAGGGTCCACAGGCCGCTCGCCAGCCGGGCGCCGTCCTGCAGGTCGAGCCAGGGCGCGGCGAGGCGGGCGGTGAGGTCGGCCAGCAGGGTGAACGCCGGCGCCGGCACCGGCTCGCCGGCACGCAGATCGAGCAGCCAGCCGAGGCTGATCGCCTCGGCCGGCGTCCAGGCATCGCGCCCGGTCAGGCCGAACAGGGCCCACGCCCCGAGCAGGGCGAACAGCCAGGCGAGCTGGGCACGGGAAGCGGCTTGCATGGGCGGACGCGGCAGCGCCGATAAACGAAAAAGGCAGCCTGGGCTGCCTTTCATCGCATTCGGTAATGACCGGATTACTTCTTGAGGCCGTACTTCTGGCGGAACTTCTCGACCCGGCCAGCGGTGTCGACGATCTTCTGCTTGCCGGTGTAGAAGGGATGGCAGGCGGAACATACTTCCACATGCAGATCCTTGCCCAGAGTGGAGCGGGTCTTGAACGTGGCGCCGCAGCTGCAGGTGACGTTGATTTCATTGTAGTTGGGGTGGATGCCGGATTTCATGACGGACTCTTCGATGGGTGGAACCGGAAAGGAGAGGATTTTCCTTGAAAAATCATCCGCTCGCAAGTGGTTTTTGGATTCGGCCAGGGCGCGGCGCGGCTCAGGCCGTCGTGTCCAGATGCCGCTTCAGGTGGCGCAGGCCGACCAATAGCGCGGCCGAGGCTGGAATGGCGAGCAGCACGCCGAAGAATCCGAACAGCTGGCCAAAGGCCATCAGGGCGAAGATCACCGCCAAGGGATGCAGGCCGACCCGCTCGCCGACCAGCCAGGGGGTGAGCACGAATCCTTCCAGCAACTGGCCGAGCGCGAACACCGCCCAGATCGGCCAGAGGGCCAGCCAGTCGCCATGCTGGAGCAGGCCGGCCAGGCTGGCGAGCAGCACGCCGACGATCACGCCGAGATAGGGCACGAACACCAGCAGGCCGGCGACCACTCCCACCGCCAGGGCATATTCGGCGCCGACCAGCCACAAGCCCAGGCTGTAATACAGGGCCATCAGCGCGATCACCGCCAGCTGGCCGCGTACGAACTCGGCCAATACACGGTCGATCTCGCCGGCCAGGGCCAGGATGCGGGGCCGGATCTCGGCCGGGATCCAGCCAGACAGACCGGCGAGGAGATGATCCCAGTCGCGCAACAGGTAGAACAGCACCACCGGCACCAATACCAGGTTGGCGAGAAAGGCCATGAAGGCCAGCCCACTTCCGCCCAGTGTGGGCAGGAACGCCGACAGTCGGGACAGCTCGCCGGCATGCGCCTTGAGCCAGTCCATGCCGCCGGCCAGACCCGGTTCGATGCCCGGTTGCCCGCCCAGCCAGGGCAGTGCGGCTTGCTGCGCCCATTCCAGCAAACGTGGCAGCTGGGTCATCAGCATGCCGGCCTGGGCCTGCAACAAGGGCGCCAGGATCAGGCCGAGCAGTCCAAGGACCAGGACCAGGCCAAGCAGGACCAGCACGGTGCCGGCGGCGCGCGGCAGGCGTCGGCCTTCCAGGCGGTCGACCAGCGGATCGCACAGATAGGCAAGCCCGGCGGCGAGCAGGAAAGGCGTGAGGATGGGCGCCAGCTGGTAGAGCAGGAACAGCCCGGCCGCGCCGAGCAGCAGGTACAGCAGGGGACGATTGGCGGCCGGGTTGAGGTTCATGTGCGTTAGAATAATACCTTTCCATTGCCATTCCGACGGGCCCAGTCGTGACCCAGCCAACCGGACTTTCATACAAGGATGCCGGCGTCGACATTGACGCCGGCGATGCACTGGTCGATCGCATCAAGCCGCATGCCCGAAAGACCCTGCGCCCCGAGGTGCTGGGCGGGATCGGCGGCTTCGGCGCGCTCATGGAACTGCCGAAGAAGTATCGCGAACCGGTCCTGGTGTCTGGCACCGACGGCGTCGGCACCAAGCTCAAGCTTGCATTCCACCTCAACAAGCATGACACCATCGGCCAGGATCTGGTGGCGATGAGCGTCAACGATATCCTCGTCCAGGGTGCCGAGCCCCTGTTCTTCCTTGATTATTTCGCCTGTGGCCGGCTCGATGTCGATGTCGGCGAGCAGGTGGTCTCCGGAATCGCCCGCGGCTGCGAGCTGGCCGGTTGCGCCCTGATCGGCGGCGAGACCGCGGAGATGCCGGGCATGTATCCGCTCGGCGAATACGATCTCGCCGGCTTCGCGGTCGGCGTGGCGGAAAAGTCGAAACTGATCACCGGCCGCGACATCCGCGCCGGCGATGCGCTGCTCGGCCTGGCCTCCAGCGGGCCGCATTCGAACGGCTACTCGTTGATCCGCAAGATCGTCGAGGTGAGCGGCGCCGACCTGTACGCCGATTTCCACGGCCGGCCGCTGGGCGAGGTGTTGCTGGAACCCACCCGGATCTATGTCAAGTCGGTGCTGGCGCTGATGCAGGCGCTGCCGGTCAAGGGCCTGGCGCACATCACCGGCGGCGGTCTGATCGAGAACGTGCCGCGCATCCTGGGCGAGGACCTGTGCGCGGTGATCGATCGTTCGGCCTGGGATATGCCGCCGGTGTTCCGCTGGCTGCAGGAGGCCGGCCGGGTCGATCCGCACGAGATGCATCGCACCTTCAACTGTGGCATCGGCATGGTCATCGTGGTTGACAACGCCGATGTCGAGCGGGCCGCGGCGCGGCTCGCTGAAGAGGGCGAGACGGTGTATCACCTCGGCGCCATCGTCGCACGCGGCGAGAACCAGCCGCAAACCGTCGTGGTCTGATGCCCGCAATGCGCGCCGTCGTACTCCTGTCCGGACGCGGCAGCAACTTCGAGGCCTTGCTGGCGGCGCGCCTGCCGCTGGAATATGCGCTCGTACTGAGCAACAACCCCGAGGCGCGCGGACTCGATCTTGCCCGCCGGCACGGCATTCCGGCCACGGTGCTGAATCACCGCGAATTTCCCGACCGCGCCGCATTCGACGCCGCGCTGGCGGCCGAAATCGACCGCCATGCCCCGGATCTGGTCATCCTGGCCGGATTCATGCGTGTGCTTGGCGAGGAGTTCGTGCGCCGCTATCACGGCCGCATGCTCAACATCCACCCCTCCCTGTTACCCCTGTTCCCCGGCCTCCATACCCACCGCCGGGCGATCGAGGCCGGCGTGCGCGTCCACGGTTGCACGGTGCATTTCGTCACCCCGGAGGTGGATGGCGGGCCGATCATCGTCCAGGCAGCGGTGCCGGTGTTGCCGGACGATGACGAAGAGCGGCTGGCCGGGCGCGTTCTGGCCCAGGAACACCGCATCTATCCGCTCGCGGTGCGCTGGTTCGTGGAGGGGCGGCTGCGTCTCGATGCAAACGGCCGCACGGTGTTGAACGACTGGCCGTGGGCGGCGCAGGATTGCCTGATCTCGCCCCAGGCCGCCTTGCCGCAACCCGACTGAACCGGATACGCCATGGCGTTTGCGCGGTCTTCCATCGAGCCCGCCGACGCGGGCCGAAGGCTGCATTCGCGCGCACTCAGCCTGGCGCTGATCCTGTCCGTGGTGTTGCATCTGATCGGCTTCGAGCAGGTCGGCGGCCTGGCGCGCGAGGCCCCGGTGAGCCTCGAATTCCCCGTTGCAGCGCGGCTGGAGGACCCTCCGCCCGCGCCTTCCAGCCCGGTCCGCCCCGCCCCATCCTCTACACGTCCGGCAGCGCCCCCCCTCCCTAGGGAAACGCCTGTCGCCCCAGCCCGGACGCCGGCCGAGTCGGAGGATGCGCCGCAGCTGGACGAGCCCGTCGAACCCATTCAACCCGTCGCCGTGGCCGAGGAGCCGGAGCCCATGCAGCCGCAGGTGGAGGCGCACCCCGCCCCGGTGGCGGCGGAGCGGCCCGTGCGCCGCCAGCTGCCGACCAGTCTGAGCCTCAGCTACGCCATCCAGACCGGCGCCGACGGATTCACCGCCGGCCGCGCCGAATACCGCTGGCAAAGCCGCAACGGCCGTTATTCCCTGCTCAGCACCACCCAGGCGGTGGGGGTGGTGGCCCTGTTCATGAGCGGCCGCATCGTCCAGGTCAGTGAAGGCCGCCTCGACGAAACCGGCCTGCGCCCCGACCAGTTCTGGATCCGCCGCAACGAGAAGCGCCAGGAATCGGCCCGTTTCGACTGGGTCGGGGAGCGCCTGCATCTGGGCGGAGGGCGAGGCGAGTTCGATCTTCCACCCCAGTCCCAGGATCTGCTCAGTTTCGCATTCCACCTGGCCCTGACCGCCGATCCGGACGAGCGCGAATTCGATCTTTGGGTGACCAACGGCCGTCGCTTCAAGGACTATCGTTTCAGGAACCTCGGCCCGGCCCGGGTCGAGGTCGCCGGCCACAAGCGCGACACCCTGCACCTGCGCGGCAGCCGCACAGGCGAAGGGCAGCTCGATGTATGGCTGGATCTCAACCTGGGCGGCCTGCCGCTCAAGATCACCACTGTCGATGACAAGGATCGCGCATTCGTGCTGCTGGCCGAGTCCTTGCCGGTGGCGAATTGAAATCCTGAATTACAGCAACACCCGCTCGATGCCGCCGGCGCGGGCGCGCTCGACGAATGCGTTCATCCAGTCCTCGCCCAGCCGGCGGCGGGCCAGTTCGACCACGATATAGTCGGCGGCGAGGCCGGTTTCCTCGCGGTAGCGGGCCAGTCCCTGCAGGCAGGACGGGCAGGAGGTGAGGATCTTGCGCGGTGCCGCGCCACCGGCCGATTCGAACGTGGCGGCGGTCTTGCGGATCTCTTCCAGCTTGCGGAAACGCACCTGGGTGGCGATGTCCGGCCGGGTGGCGGCGAATGTGCCGGCCTCGCCGCAGCAGCGCTCGGTCTGGCGCACTTCGGCGCCGAGCAGGGCGCGGGCGGTGGCGACCGGGTTGGACAGCTTCATCGGCGAGTGGCAGGGATCGTGATAGAGGTAGCCCTCGCCCGTGCCGCCCTCCAGCTTCACGCCGCGTTCGAGCAGATATTCGTGGATGTCCATCAGGCGCGAGCCGGGGAAGATCTTGTCGAACTGGTAGTGCGCGAGTTGGTCGATGCAGGTGCCGCAGGACACCAGCACGGTCTTGATGTCGAGGTAGTTGAGGGTGTTGGCGACACGGTGGAACAGCACCCGGTTCTGGGTGGTGATGGCCTCGCCCTTTTCCCGCTCGCCGCTGGCGGTCTGCGGATAGCCGCAGCACAGGTAGCCGGGCGGCAGCACGGTTTGCGCACCGACCTCGTACAGCATCGCCAGGCTGGCCAGCCCCACCTGCGAGAACAGACGTTCGGAGCCGCAGCCCGGGAAATAGAACACCGCATCGGCGTCTTCGCCGGATAGATCGGGCCGTTTCAGGATCGGGATCAGCTTGGGGTCGTCCAGATCGAGCAGTGCGCGCGCGGTCTTCGAGGGTAGCCCGGCCGGCAGCGGCCGGTTGAGGAAGTGGATGACCTGTTGCACCACGCCCGGCTTGCCCACCGTGGCGGGCGGGCGCACCTTTTGTTCGCGGTCCAGGCCGAGCTGGCGCACCACCGTGTGGCCCAGACGCTGGCCGGCATAGCCCGCCTCGATCAGGCCGATGCGGGTGGCGCGGATGGCGTCGGCATCGGTGCTGCCGAGGAAGAAGCCGGCGGCAAGAGCCATTGGCGAGGGCCGCACGCGGCCGGTGCTCTTCAGAAAGTGGCGCATGGCGGCGGTGACGTCGCCGAAATCGATGTTCACCGGGCAGGGGTTGACGCACTTGTGGCAGACCGTGCAATGGTCGGCGACATCGGCGAACTCGGCGAAATGCCGGCGCGACACGCCGCGCCGGGTCTGTTCCTCGTACAGAAAGGCCTCGATCAGGAGCGATACGGCGAGGATCTTGTTGCGCGGGCTGTAGAGCAGGTTGGCGCGCGGCACATGGGTGTTGCACACCGGTTTGCACTTGCCGCAGCGCAGGCAGTCCTTGATCGAGTCGGCGATCGCCCCGATCTCGGACTGTTCCATGATCAGGGACTCCAGCTCCAGGAGGCTGAAGCTGGGGGTGTATGCGCGGCTGAGATCGGCGCCGGGACTGAGCTTGCCCTTGTTGAAACGGCCGTCCGGGTCGACCCGGCGCTTGTAGTCGGCGAACGCGGCGAGCGCCTCGGGCGGCAGGAATTCCAGCTTGGTGATGCCGATGCCGTGCTCGCCCGAGATCACCCCGCCCAGCTCGGTGGCCAGGCGCATGATGCGCGCCACGGCGGCGTTGGCGCGCGCCAGCATGCGGTAGTCGTCCGAGTTGACCGGGATGTTGGTGTGCACGTTGCCGTCGCCGGCGTGCATGTGCAGGGCGACGAACACTCGCCCCTTGAGCACGCGCTTGTGGATGGCCGCGCATTCGGCCAGCACCGGTTCGTATTCGCGGCCGATGAATATGCGGCGCAGCTCGTCGCGCACCTCGCGCTTCCATGAAATGCGGTCGGCGTGGCTCTGGATGGCGCGAAACACATCGTCCTCGTCGAGCCGCTCCAGGCGAGCGCGCCAGCGCGCACGCACCTGGCCGATCAGGTCCAGCGCACGCAGCCTCCGTTCTGCGGTGAGTTGCGGATCGTCCGCCAGTTCGTCGCCGGCGGCGAGCGGCAGCTCACCACGGAAGAACGCTTCCAGGGCATCGAGCAGTTCCAGCTTGTTGGCGATCGACAGCTCGATGTTGATGCGCTCCACCCCGTCCGAATAGTCGCCCAGGCGCGGCAAGGGGATCACCACGTCCTCGTTGACCTTGAATGCGTTGGTGTGCGCGGCGATCGCCGCGGTACGGGCCCGGTCGAGCCAGAACTTGCGCCGCGCCTCCGCCGTGACGGCGATGAATCCCTCACCGCCACGGGCGTGGGCGAGACGCACCATGGCCTCGGCGGCGGCATCCACCGCCTGGGCGTCATCGCCGGCCAGGTCCGCCACCAGCACCATGTCGGGGCGTTCCTTGCGGCTGGCCTTGGTGGCGTAGCCCACCGCCTTGATGTAGCGCGCGTCGAGATGCTCCAGCCCGGCCAGAACCACACCGCCCGGGCGGGTGTCCAGGTGCGCCTTGATCTCGACGATGGCCGGCACCGCCTCGCGCACCGGACCAAAGAACTCCAGGCAGACCGTGCGCACCTCGGCCGGCATGCGGTGCAGCACGAAGGTGGCCTGGGTGATGAGGCCGTCGCAGCCCTCCTTCTGCACCCCGGGCAGACCGGCCAGGAACTTGTCGGTGACATCCTTGCCCAGGCCCAGCTTGCGGAATGCCGCGCCGGGGATCTCGAGGATCTCCGGCGCGCCCTTGGGACGACCATCGGCGTATTGGCGGACGAGCTCGAAGCGCGCCACGTCCACCTCGTGGATCTTGCCGAGGTTGTGGTCGAGACGGGTGACGGTGAGCCAGTCGGCCTCAGGCGTGACCATCTTCCAGGACAGCAGGTTGTCCACCGCGGTGCCCCACAGCACCGCCTTCTTGCCGCCGGCGTTCATCGCCACGTTGCCGCCGATGCAGGATGCATCCGCCGAGGTCGGGTCGACCGCGAACGCCAGTCCTTCGGCCTCCGCCGCCTCCATCACCCGGCGGGTGACCACGCCGGCACCGCATTCCACGACCGGCACGGGCTCGGCCTGGCCGGGCAGGGTGCGCCGGGCGATGGGCCGCACCCAGTCCAGCTTTTCGGTGTTGATCACCGCCGAGCGCGGCGTCAGCGGTACCGCACCGCCGGTATAGCCGGTGCCGCCGCCACGCGGGATGAGGGTCAGGCCGAGCTCGATGCAGCCCGCCACCAGGGCCGGGATCTCCTCCTCGCGGTCGGGATGCAGCACCACGAATGGATATTCCACCCGCCAGTCGGTGGCATCGGTGACATGCGCCACCCGGTTCATGCCGTCGAATGCGATGTTGTCGCGGCGGGTGTGCGGACCCAGGCGGGCGATGATCTCAGTGCGCAGGTGGCCGGCCTCGATCAGGTCGGCGTTGAACTGGTCGACGGCGCGGTGTGTGAGGGTAAGCAGCGCGCCCACCTTTTCATTGCCCTGGCGGCGTCGCTCGATTTCGCGCAGGCGGTGGCGCAGGGCCTCGATGAGCTGCTCGCGGCGGCGCGTGTCACCGATCAGGTCGTCTTCAAGATAGGGATTGCGCCGCACCACCCAGACGTCGCCCAGCACCTCGAACAGCATGCGCGCCGAGCGACCGGTGCGCCGTTCGGCGCGCAGTTCCTCGATCAGGCGCCAGGCCTCCTCGCCCAGGATGCGCAGGATGATCTCGCGGTCCGAGAACGAGGTGTAGTTGTAGGGGATTTCGCGGATGCGCGGCGGGAGAGTCATGGCGGCCTGGATCGTTCGGCACGATGGGCGTTCGATTCTATCCCAGTCGCGTGGTGAATGAACCCTTTCGCCGGCGCGGGTTCGCGCCAGTGCGGGCGAAAACGCGCCCGGGGCGGGGCCCGGTTTTTTGTACAATGCGAACCGTTCACAACCCCGGGGTATTGCCATGTCCATCGCCCAGCTCACGCCGCAACAGAAGGCCAAGGTCATCGCCGAGGCGCTGCCTTACATCCAGCGCTTCTGGGACAAGACCGTGGTCATCAAGTACGGTGGCAATGCCATGACCGATCCAGTCCTCAAGGCGGCATTCGCCCGCGACGTGGTGCTTCTGAAACTGGTCGGCCTCAACCCGGTGGTGGTACACGGTGGCGGGCCGCAGATCGAGGATCTGCTCAAGCGCGTGGGCAAGAAGGGTGAGTTCATCCAGGGCATGCGCGTTACCGACGCCGAGACCATGGAGGTGGTCGAGATGGTGCTCGGTGGCCAGGTCAACAAGGAAATCGTCAACCTCATCAACCAGGCCGGTGGCAAGGCCGTCGGCCTCACCGGCAAGGATGGCCGCTTCATCCGCGCCAAAAAGCTGATGATGGAATCCAAGGAAAAGCCGGGCGACGTGATCGACATCGGCCAGGTCGGCGAGATCACCAAGATCGATCCTTCACTCATCGCGTTTCTAGACTCCGGCGACTTCATCCCGGTCATCGCCCCCATCGGCGTGGGCGACAACGGCGAGACCTACAACATCAACGCCGACGTGGTGGCCGGCAAGCTGGCGGAAGTGCTCAAGGCGGAAAAGCTGGTCCTGCTCACCAACACCCCGGGGGTGCTCGACCGCGACGGCAACCTGCTCACCGGTCTCACGCCGCGCAGGATCGATGAACTGGTGGCCGACGGAACACTCTCCGGCGGCATGTTGCCCAAGATCGGCTCGGCCCTGGACGCCGCCAAGAGCGGGGTACCCAATGTGCACATCATCGATGGCCGGGTCGAACACGCCCTGTTGCTCGAGATCATGACCGACCAGGGTGTGGGCACCCTGATCAAGTCGGCCTGAACCCGGGGTGTCGGCGGCGCGGACCAGCGCCCTGGCACATGTCGCCCTGGCCGTGCTGGCCATCGGCGCGACCCTGCTGCCGGCCGATCCAGTCGCCGCATTCGGCTGGTGGCGCGATGCGCTCGCGGCCCAGCCCTGGCGCCTGGTCTCGGGCCATCTCGCGCATCTCGGTCCGCTTCATCTGGCCCTCAACCTGGCCGGTCTGTTTGCCCTGGCGCTGGCCCACCGGGCCCTGGCGGCCCCGGCCGGCTACGCCTGGGCCGGTCTGGCCGCACTGCTGGTGGTGGATGCGATACTGCGCTGGGGGCCGGGGGCGCTGGAATGGTATGTGGGTCTGTCCGGCGTCCTGCATGGCCTCGCCGCATGGCTCGCCCTGGAGCTCATGCAGCGCCGCATCGGCCCGCGGCCCCTGGCCTGGATGCTGTTTGCCGGCCTGACCTTCAAGGTGGCCTGGGAGGCCACCCTGGCCGTGGGCAGCCCCGGGGCGTTCGGCATTCCGCGGGTCCCCACGGCCCATCTGGCCGGTTTCATGGGGGGTTGCACGGTCTGGCTGGGCGCCCGGTTCTACGCACTCTTGCGGCGGAGCCCATAGAACGGCATCAGGAGACCGGCGAGGAGCAACAGGCCAAGCACGTCGAGCGAACCTCCACCCCCACCCCCGGATGCGACGGCCTCGATGCGCAACACATGTCCGGTCGCGTCGGTCGAGCCCTGGTTGTCGGTCACCTCGAGCTCGATCCGGTATTCACCCGCCTGGCTGGCGGTGATCCGCATCTGTGGTGTGTCCGCCCCGTTCAGGGTTGCGCCGGGGGGGGCGGCGAGCATACGCCAGCGCCAAACAGTGATGCTGCGGCCGGAAGCGGCCAGGCTGGTGCCGCCATCGAGCGTGATCTCCATGCCACTGCTGGCGTTCTCCGGCCCCTGGATGACCGCCAGCGGCCGCAAGGCCTCGTCCAGGGCCGCTTCGGCATCGAGCATGCCGGCACCGCAGGTGGAGGAGGTGCAGTTGCACTGACCGTCGATGGCGCTGCCTGCCGCGCCGAGTGCGGGGCAGGTCGGCACGGCCGGGTCGTTCGGGAACGGCCGTGCGCTGGCAAGCAGCCTGCGGGTGAGTTCGGCCCGGGGCAGGTCCGGGTGGGCTTGCCACATCAGCGCCGCCACGGCCGCGACCTGGGGTGCGGCAAAGCTGGTGCCGAGCGTGGTGTTGAACCATCGCTGTAGCCGTTGGCGCCCAGCTGGTTGATTCCGAGGTTGGTGGTGGTGACGAGCGGATACATGCATTCGCCGCTTTCCTGTACACAGTTTCCGGCCGGCGCGCTGAGGCTCACTTCCGGGCCCAGTGCGCTGTAGCCGACCTTGATGCCGTTGTGGCGCAGGCCGGCCACCGCCAGCACACCGGGACAGTTGGCGGGCTCTTCCACCGCAGCCGCCTGGTTGCCGGCGGCGGCGACGACTACCACCCCCCGGGCATGAATTTCGGCCAGAGTTTCGCTATATAGCGGGCCGCAGCTGCCGGGTGCGCCCAGGCTGAGGTTGATCACCCGGGCCGGGTTGGGATTGTCCGGCACTCCGGGCACGGGCAATCCGGCTGCCCAGCGCAGGGCGGCGATGATGTCCGAATCGAAGCCGCCACACTTGCCCAAGGCGCGCACTGGCAGCAGGCGGCTGTCGCGGGCGATGCCGGCGATGCCTATGCCGTTGTGGCTGGTCGCGGCGACGATGCCGCCGACCTGGGTGCCATGCCAGCTGCTCGACTCGCGCATGCAACCGTCGAAGAACGGATCGCGCAGGTCCTGGGCAGTGACGAAGTCGCCCGGGTCGGTCGGGTCGTTGTCACGACCGTCGCCATCGTTGGCGGCGCGCGGGTCGGAAACGAAGTCATACCCTGGCAGCAGGCGCCCGAGCAGGTCCTCGTGTTCCGGGCGGACGCCGGTGTCGATCACCGCCACCACAGGGGCGGCGGTCGAGGGCAGGCGGGTCCAGGCGGCAACGATCCGGCTGGCAGCCGGCACGTTCGCATGCAGATACCACTGGCGTGGCAAGAGTGGATCGTTGGGCAGGGCGCGTACCTGTTTGCGCCGGTCCGGCTGGGCGTAGGCGACCTCACCCAGCCCGGTCAGCCGGCGGGCCAGTTCGTCCGGGTCCATGCCGCGGCCGCGCAGCACTTGCACTCCGGGTGCGGGTTCGCTGACCGTGGCGAGGTAGAGTCCCAACCGCTCCGACAATGTGCGCGCCCGTTCCGCCGCCAGCGGCTGTTTGCGCCCGGAGTCCTCGAAACGCACGATCACCCGCGCCTCGTCAGGCAGGGTGGCGGAAGCGGAAACCGGATCCGCGAATACGATCATTCCGGCCAGCATGGCAAGCGCGAACCGGGCAGGCGAGCGGGTCATCATGGTGTGCCTCCGCGGCGCCGGTCGATCTCCACCGACACCACCTCCGGCAAGGCGTGCATGGCCTCGACCGCATGTGCGCAATCGCGATCCGCAGCCCGGCAACGGAGCCGGTAGGCGGCCAGAGTGGGTGAGACGGGCGCCACGAATTCCACCCCGGCCCGACTCGCCTCGCGCAGGCGGGCGAGCCAGGCGGGCGCGTCGGGGACAATGCCCTGGCGTAATTGCAGCACCACCCGCTGCTCGCTGTCGGCCCGAATCTCACCCTGGGCACAACCGAGCGCGGCCGGGGCCAGTGTTACTATCCACAACCAAGCTGTGTGTCGAATCATTTCGTTCAACCAATCCATGGCCGGTGGCTAGAGTGCCAAGATAGCGCAAAACCCGCAGGCGCGGGTTACGGATCCAGGTATTTGCGCTCGATGTGAGCGCCCACTTCCTGTCCAAGGCTCGCATGCCAGGCAAGTAGGGTGGTCGCGGCCTCTTCCCAACGGTGCTGGCCGCTCAGGCCGGCTCGGGCCAGAGTCTCGTCGTGCCCGTCCTCGGCCCAGCGGGCATAGGCTTCGGCCAGTTCGGGAAACAGCTGGCGCCGCATGCCGACGAAATTGGCGAAGAAGAAGTGGATCGCCGCCGGCTGGCCGCGTTCGATCAGGCCGGGCAGGGTGACCAGGCAATCGGCGTACAGGTCGCGGATGGCGCGGGCAACGATCTCGGCCCGACGTCGCATCACGTCGAGCAGCATCACTTCCCAGGCGTCCCCCAGCCGGGCACCGGCGCGGGCCTCGCCAAGCTCGTGCAGGATGACCGACTCGCTCTCCCGCGCCACCATCTCGTCCAGGGCGGTGTCCGGAGCGGTGTCGAATGGAAGTCCGGCGATGGCGCGTGCCATGGCTTCGTTGCGGTGGCTCCAGCGCCATTCCTCGTACTTTTCCCACAGCCAGCGGCGCAAGGCCTCCTGACGCAGGAACAGGGTACGATCGATGAGCATGCCCGGTGGCGCTTCCAGATCACGCGCCAGCTCGCGTCCCACCACCCGGATCGCGAAGCCGTCGCGTTCCTCCTCGCGCACCCGTTCGCCGACGAAGAAGTGCGGCTTGCACTGGCGGCCGTAACCGCCGCTGTACACCAATCCATGCGGGTGCAAGGCGGCATGGATGCGATCCGACTCGAACGGGTCGATCGCTGCGTCGGCCAGCGGGATCGGTTCATAGGCCACGCCTTCCAGTCCGTCCCAGAATTCGGCGCGTGCATTCACTCAGTCGCCCACCTCGGCGCGTGGCAACTCCCGCGACAGCGGCCAGCCCCGTTCCCAGCGGTACAGCTCGCGCATCTTGAGCAGGAAGGTGCACAGGCTCAGGTCGCCGGCATGCTGGGCATCGGAGATGTGACAGTTGCGGCGAACGGTGGCAATGACACGGTCCAGATCGAGTTCGGGCATGGCGCGGCCGGCAATGATTGGCAAATATGATCGGATATTTGGGGTTGTGGTCGAGCTTGCGTTCAGCGCCCCTTGAAGCGGTCGTGACAGGCCTTGCAGGTGTCGTACACCTTGAAATAGGCCACCCGAGCCGCCTCTTCATCGCGTGCGACGGCACGCAGTGCCTCGGTGGCGGCGATGAACTCCAGACGCTGGCGCTCGAACAGTTCAGCCTGGCTCCATATCTCCGCCTTGGCCTTGGTCGGCGGGTAATGGGTATCCGGGCCGAAGTGCGGCCATGGCCGATCGCGCAGCTCGAACAGGCGTTCGGCATGGCGGGCGAAGGGTTCGGCCTGGTAGGTGCGCGTGCGCAGCATCACCCCCATCGGCTCGAATTCGCGCAGGATCTCGTGGAAGGCGTCCTGCCGGGTCTGTACAGGCTTGCCGGGACGGGTGTCCTCGATCTTTGCGCCACAACCGGCCAGGCCCGCCAGGCCGGCCAACAACACTAACGAAACGGCTCGCAACATGTTATCCCTCGGTGGTCGATGAAACCGGATTATCTCCCGACGCCGGATTGCGCGGGTCCGCGAATGGACCCGTGCGGCCCGGAGGCGTTCCCCGGCGTGGGGACATACGACTTTCGACAAATTGTCCGGGTCCGTGCCCCGCAGTAGCCTCGGCACAGCCGGACAAACTACAGCGGGGGTGAAAATGACGGGCCATCAGGACGAGATGCTGTCCATGCTCTATACACAGGCGGCGACCGAATATGGACACCGATTCGGTGACCCGGATACCCCGGCGCGGTTGACCCACCTGCCCTTGCTCGAACGGGCCTACCTGCTGCAGCGCGCGCTGGCACTCGACGAACCGCTCGATGCGCGCATGATCCGCGGTTCCGCGCCGGTGGGTGGGGCTCCGGGGAAAAACGAAATCCGACCCACATAGGTTCGCACATATACGCCGCTCCCGGCCGGAGCGCGCTG
>CAZOZD010000004.1:14413-29055 GCA_964584195.1 uncultured Burkholderiales bacterium | reverse complement strand
GCGCGCCCGGCGCGCCCAGGGCATCCTCGGCGGCCAGGCCCTCGGCGCCGACTACCCGGGGCTGGCGGACTGCCTCATCGTCTGCGCCACCGAGACCAAGACGGCTGGCGACCTCGACCGATATGCGCAACAATTGCAGCGCATCCAGAGCCGGCGGCGCGAAGCGCCGCCCTGCGCCTACAAATCCTGAACCGGAGAGGAGTACACATGACCACTACCGTCACCCTGGGCGGCGAGCCCATCACCATCGGCGGCGACTTCCCCCGCGTCGGAGACACCGCGCCCAGTTTCATGCTGGTCGACAAGGACCTCAACGACGTATCCCTGGCCCAATTCACGGGCAAGAAGAAGGTGCTCAACATCGTCCCCAGCCTGGATACCGGCGTGTGCCAGGAATCGACGCGCAAGTTCAACCTGATCGCCAGTGAGCTGCCCGACACCGTGGTGCTGGTCATCTCCGCCGACCTGCCCTTCGCACAGAGCCGGTTCTGCGGCGCCGAAGGCCTGCGGAACGTCATCACCCTGTCCACCATGCGTGGCCGCGACTTCCACAAGGCCTACGGCGTCATGATCATGGACCCGCCCCTCTCCGGCCTGCTCACCCGGGCCGTGCTGGTGCTGGACGAACGTGACCGCGTCATCCACGCCCAGATGGTGAAGGAAATCAAGAACGAGCCCGACTACGCCGCCGTGCTGGCGGCGGTGCGGGGCGAGGAGGAAGGCGTCTGAAACCGTGCTGATCTTCGACCTGTCCCGTCCCGGCCGTCGCGCCGCCGCCCAGTCGCCCGGCGAGGCGGCCGGCGAGACAGCCCTGGAAGACCTTCCGGCCGGACTGTTGCGGGAAGCCCCCCCTCCCCTGCCGGAGGTGTCCGAGCTCGACGCGGTGCGTCACTACACCCGCCTGAGCCAGAAAAACTTCTCCATCGACACCCATTTCTACCCGCTCGGGTCGTGCACCATGAAGTACAACCCGCGCGCCTGCCACGCCCTGGCCAGCCTGCCGTCCTTCCTGGCGCGCCACCCGCTGGCCGATGCCGACACCGGCCAGGGCGTGCTCGCCTGCCTGCACGAGCTGCAGGACATCCTCAAGGCGGTGACCGGCATGGCGGCGGTATCGCTCGCGCCGATGGCCGGCGCGCACGGCGAATTCGCCGGCGTGGCGATGATCCGCGCCTGGCACCAGGCACGCGGCGACCATGCCCGCGACGAGATCATCGTCCCCGACGCAGCGCATGGCACCAACCCCGCCACCGCCAGCATGTGCGGCTACACGGTGCGCGAGATTCCCACCGACCGCGACGGTAATGTCGACCTCGCCGCCCTCGCCGCCGCAGTGGGCCCCCGCACCGCCGGCCTGATGCTCACCAACCCCTCCACCCTGGGCGTGTTCGAGCCCGGCATCGCCGAGATCCAGCGCATCGTGCACGCGGCCGGCGGCCTCACCTATTACGATGGCGCCAACCTCAACGCCATCCTCGGCCGGGTGCGTCCGGGCGACATGGGCTTCGACGTCATCCACATGAACCTGCACAAGACATTCTCCACGCCGCACGGCGGCGGCGGTCCGGGCGCCGGGCCGGTGGGGGTGTCTGAACGGCTCAAGCCCTTCCTGCCGATTCCCTATGTGATCGAGGAAAACGGCTTTTACCGCCTCGCCGGCGAGGCCGACGCCCCCCGGGGCATCGGCCGCCTGTCGGCATTCGGCGGCAACATCGGCGTACTCCTGCGCGCCTGGGCCTACGCCCGCATGCTCGGCCGCGCCGGCATGCGTCAGGTGGCCGACTTCGCCACACTCAACGCCAACTACCTGGCGACCGAACTCGCCCGGGCCGGGTTCGAGCTCGCCTACCCCCGCCGCCGCGCCAGCCACGAGTTCGTGGTCACCCTGAAGGCGCTCAAGGAGGCCACCGGGGTGACCGCCATGGACTTCGCCAAGCGCCTGCTCGACTACGGCTTTCACGCCCCCACCACCTATTTCCCGCTGCGGGTGCCGGAATGCCTGCTGATCGAGCCGACCGAGACCGAGAGCAAACAGACCCTCGACGCGTTCGTCGCCGCCATGCGCGCGGTGAAGGACGAAGCCGAACGCGACCCGGCCCGGGTCAAGGGCGCGCCGCACACCCTGCCGGTCAAGCGCCTCGACGACGTGCGCGCGGCGCGTGAACCGGACCTTGCCTGGCGGCCCCGCTGAGTCCAAGCCCCGCAGGGCGGGCGCCCTGGCCGCTGCCCGGACAAGCCCATCCGGAAATCGAATCGGTGCTATCCTCTCCCGATTGACACCAATAACTCCAGTCCCGATCCGCATGCACGCGCAGTCCCGTTCCCGATTCACCCGGTCGAGGCCGCAACCCTAGCCACCATGGCGAGCGGCGTGGCCCCTTCCCTGTCCGTCGCCGGATCCACGGCACGCCGCCTGCTCGCGCGCCGCATGCTCCTCGCGCTGCTGCTCATCAACCTGTTCGTGCTCGGTCTGATCGGCCATTCACTCTACCTGAGCCAGCGCCAGTATCACCAGGAAGCCGCGATCAACGCCGGCAACCTCGCCCAGGTGCTGGCGGGCAAGCTGGAAGCGGAGATCGGCAAGATCGACCTGGCCCTGCTCGCCGTGGCACATGAGCATCGCCAACAGCGCGACCAGGGCCGGGTCGACGGGGCCGAACTCGATACGTACATCCGCAAGCTGGTCGACGAGCTGCCGTTCATCGACAGCATCCGCCTCACCGATGCCGACGGCATCCTGCGCTACGGGCCCGACGTCACCCCGGACAGTCGGGTCGATCTGTCCGACCGCGCCCACTTCGCCGCCCTGCGCGATGACCCGGGCAAGCAGCTGGTGTTCTCTCGACCACAGGTCAGCCGGGTCAACCACCGCAAGGTGATCGTGCTCGCCCGCCATCTCAGCCGGCCCGATGGCGGCTTCGACGGCATGGTGTTCGCGCCCATGCCGATGCAGCACCTGACCGAGGTGTTCGACGACATCGACATTGACCGGCACGGCAGCCTCGCCCTGCTCGACGAGGACACCCAGCCGATCGAACATCACCCCGGCGTACCGGTGGCACGCGCCCGCGAGGCCCTGCTCTGCGGCGCCGGCATCCTCGCCCGGCGGCGGCAGGCCGGCGAGGACGCCGGTGTGTTCACCACCCGCCCGGACCAGGACAACTGCGCCCAGAGCATCGCATTCCAGCGGGTGGGCGAATATCCGCTCTACATCAAGGTCGGCCTGTCCAGCGTCGACTATCTGGCGCGCTGGCGTCAGGCCGCCACCCGGGCGGCCCTGGTGGCGGCGCTGTTCCTCGCTCTTTCCCTGGTGGCGGCGGCACGTCTCCAGCGCGACTGGCGCCGCAGCCAGGAACTGCACGACCGCCTGGCCGAACAGGAGGCCCGCTTCCGTACCCTGGCCGATCATTCCCGCGACTGGGTGTACTGGCAACGGCCGGACCGCGGCTTCGTATACATGACCCCCTCTTGCGAGGCGATCACCGGCTATCCGGCGCAAGCATTCATGCAGGACCCCGCGCTGCTCGAACGCATCGTCCATCCAGACGACCGCAACGGCTTCAATTGCCATCTCGATCACGACGGCGACAAGCGCGAAGTCGTCACCGACTTCCGCATTCTGCGTCCGGATGGCGAGGTGCGCTGGCTATCGCACACCTGCGTGCCAATCCACGACGAAACCGGGCGTGATCTCGGTCGCCATGTCAGCAATCGCGACATCACCCAACGCAAGCAGGATGAAATCCGCCTGCGCCAGATGAGCGAGGCCATGGCGCAAAGCCAGCAGGCCATGGCGCTCACAGACCCCGAGCAGCGCTTCACCTATGTCAACCCGGCTTTCAGCCACCTGTTCGGTTACCTTCCGGAAGAGGTACTGGGCGAAAGCAAGAAGCTGCTACAGCCGCGCGACCTGAACACCAATATCAGCACCGATGAAACCACGCGCCAGGCCGAGCGCACCGGCTCCTTTCACGGCCGGGTGCTGCGGCGCGGCAAAGATGGAAGCGAGATCCCCATCATGCTCAACGTCACCCCGGTGCATGACGCGGCCGGCAAGCTGAGCGGTTATGTATGCATGATGGCCGACCTGACCGAGCTCGAACAGCGTCAGGCCGAGCTCGAATATACCGCCCAGCACGACGCACTCACCGGCCTGCCCAACCGTCTGCTGCTACGCGACCGGCTGCAACAGGCCCTGGCTCTGGCCGCGCGGCAAGAAAAACTGCTCGCCGTGTGCTATCTCGACCTGGATGGATTCAAGCCGGTCAACGACCGTTACGGTCACAAGACCGGTGACCATGTGCTGATCGAAGTGTCCCACCGCCTGCAGCGTGTGCTGCGTTCCAGCGACACCGTCGCCCGCCTGGGCGGCGACGAGTTCGTCCTGCTCCTGGTCGACCTCACCTCCACCACCGAGCTGGAGCATATCCTCAACCGCCTGCTGCATGACCTGTCCGTGTCATATTCGTCCATCGTCGAGGGCATCGAGCTGACTGCCAGCCTGGGTGTGGCACTCTACCCGCTCAACGAGGGCGACCCCGACATGCTGCTGCGCAATGCAGACAAGGCGATGTATATGGCCAAGCAGAGCGGCAAGAACCGTTACAGTTTCTTCGACCCCAGCGAGGAACTGCGCACCCGCACCGAGCACGAGATCCGCCAGCGCATCCAGGCTGGCCTGCGCGCCGGCGAGTTCACCCTGCATTACCAACCCAAGGTCGACATGCGCGCCGGCACGGTAATCGGCGCCGAAGCCCTGCTGCGCTGGCAGCATCCCGACTATGGCCTGCGCATGCCGGGCAGTTTCCTGCCCTTCGTGGAAAGCCACGACCTGATCATCGAGATCGGCGACTGGGTATTGCGCCAGGCGCTCGACCAGATCCGCGCCTGGCGCGCCGAAGGCATCGAACTGCAGGTCAGCGTCAACATCGCCGCCCGCCAGTTGCAGCACCCTGACTTCATCCAGAACCTCACCCATCTGCTCGCCAGCTATCCGGACATCCCCTCGCACCGCCTCGAACTGGAGATCCTGGAGTCGACCGCGCTCGACGACATCGAACGTGTTCACCGCCTGATCGGCGAATGCGAACGTCTGGGCGTGCGCTTTGCGCTCGACGATTTCGGCACCGGATACTCCTCGCTCACCTATCTCAAGCGCCTGCCGGCGCACACCCTCAAGATTGACCAGAGCTTCGTGCGCGACATCCTGGAGGACCCCGAGGATCTCGCCATCACCGAAGGCGTGCTCGGCCTGGCCCGAGCATTCCAGCGCCTGACCATCGCCGAAGGGGTAGAGACGGTACGCCACGGCAGCATGCTTCTGCATCTCGGCTGCGACCATGCCCAAGGCTACGGCATCGCCCGGCCCATGCCGGCGGAGTCCCTGGGCGCCTGGCTGAAGACATTCCGGCCCGCCGAAGAATGGCTACGCGCCGCCGAGCTGCGCCTCGACCGCGAGGACTTTCCCTTGCTGGCGATGGAGGTGGAACACCGCCGCTGGGTCGGCCAGCTGGTCACCGCGGTGGAACGGCGCGAGCCCGGTCTGTTGCCGGCGCACGTACCCAATCACCGGGTATGCAACTTCGGCCGCTGGCTGCTCGGCGAAGGACACAGCCAATACCACGCCCTGCCCGAATTCAAACGCCTGATCCAGCCGCACCGCGAGGTGCACCGCATCGGCCAGCGCATCGCCACCCTGCTGGTGGCGGGCGAACATGCGGCCGCCGAGGCCGCCGCCGCCGAGATCATCGCCCAGCGCGACAAGGTACTGGAGGCGCTCGACGACCTGCAACGGGCCGCCGTCGCCGCCCGCCACACCACCTGAAGCCCTGGCCCGGCCGTCCACGGGAGGCCATGACGCCCCCGGCGCCCTGGGCTATCATCGCGCTTTGACCCGATCCCCCGCGCATGAGCAAAATCGCCAAGACCGCCCCCCCCAAGGACTTCGAAAGCGCGCTGGCCGAGCTGGAAACGCTGGTCGAGCGCATGGAGTCCGGCCAGCTCAGCCTGGAGGAATCGCTCGCCGGCTACCGGCGCGGCATGGAGCTCGCCCGCTATTGCGACAAGACCCTGAGCGAGGCCGAACAACAGGTCCGCATCCTCGAAGGCAACACCGAACGCCCGTGGCCTGAAGCGGCATCTGGAGACGGCGATGACTGATTTCGCGCAGTGGTCGCGCGCCCTCCAGGCGCGCATGGAAGACGCCCTGGCACGGCGCCTGCCGGCCGCCAGCATCGCGCCCGAACGCCTGCACGCCGCGATGCGCTACGCCTGTCTGGGTGGCGGCAAGCGGGTACGCCCGATGCTCGCATTCGCCGCCGGCGAGGCGGTGGACGCCGCGCCGGACACGGTCGAGGCCGCTGCCTGCGCGGTGGAGCTGATCCACGTATACTCGCTCACCCACGACGACCTGCCCTGCATGGACGACGACGACCTGCGCCGCGGCAAGCCCACCTGCCATGTCGAATACGACGAGGCCACCGCCATGCTGGTCGGCGACGCACTGCAAAGCCTGGCCTTCGAGTGCCTGAGCGAACCGGCGCCGGACCCGGCCACCCGTCTGGAGATGGTGCACATCCTCGCCCGCGCCAGCGGCTCGCGCGGCATGGCCGGCGGCCAGGCGGTGGATCTGGCCGGCACGGGACGCGCACTCGATCTCGCCGAGCTGGAGTTCATGCACATCCACAAGACCGGCGCCCTGATCCGTGCCGCCGTCCTGCTCGGGGCGCTCTCCAGCGGCCCCCTCGACGCCGCGGCACGGGCTGCCCTGGAACGCTACGCCAAGTGCATCGGCCTCGCCTTCCAGGTGATGGACGACGTGCTCGACGCCGAGGCCGACACCGCCACACTGGGCAAGACCGCCGGCAAGGACGCCGCCCAGGGCAAGGCCACCTACCTCACCCTGATGAACGCCGAGGCGGCGCGCACCTATGCCGGCGAGCTGGTCGACGAGGCACGCGCCGCGCTGGCCCCGTTTGCCGACCGCGCCCATCGCCTGGCCGAGATCGCCCGTTTCATCGTCACGAGGCAGTTTTGAACCGCATTCCCCTGCCCCCCGCCCCACGTGAACCCTTCCGTACTTGACCGCGTCGACCGCCCGGCCGACCTGAAACCGCTCTCCCGCGCCGAGCTGAAGCAGCTCGCCGACGAATTGCGCCAGGCGATCATCGCCACGGTGGCGAAGACCGGCGGCCACCTTGCCTCCAACCTCGGCGTGATCGAGCTGACCGTGGCGCTGCATCACGTGTTCGACACCCCGGAGGACCGCATCGTCTGGGATGTCGGTCACCAGACCTACGCCCACAAGATGCTCACCGGCCGCCGCGCGCGCATGCCCAGCCTGCGCCAGACCGACGGCCTCTCCGGCTTCCCCAAGCGCGAGGAGAGCGAATACGACGCCTTCGTCGCCGGACACTCCAGCACCTCGATCTCCGCCGCGCTGGGCATGGCGGTGGCGGCCCGCCTGTCGGGTTCGCCGCGCCGCGCCGTGGCGGTGATCGGCGATGGCGCCATGACCGCCGGCATGGCCTTCGAGGCGCTCAACAACGCCGGGGCGATGGATGCCAACCTCCTGGTCATCCTCAACGACAACGAGATGTCGATCTCGCCCAACGTCGGCGCGCTCAACAACTACCTCACCAAGCTGCTCTCCGGCCGCTTCTACAACGCCGTGCGGCGCGGTGGCGAACGCATCCTGTCCAACCTCCCCCCCATCCTGGAGCTGGCCAGGAAGGCCGAGGAACACGTCAAGGGCATGGTCACGCCCGGCACCCTGTTCGAGGAGTTCGGCTTCAACTACCTCGGCCCCATCGACGGCCACGACCTCGATGTGCTGATCGACACCCTCAGCAACGTCAGGAAACTCGAAGGCCCCCAGTTCCTCCACATCGTCACACAGAAGGGGCGCGGCTACAGCCCGGCCGAACAAAACCCGTGCGGCTACCACGGCGTGGGCAAGTTCGACCCCGACGAGGGCATCCGTGCCAGGACCGGCGGCCGGCCCACCTATACCGAGGTGTTCTCCGCCTGGCTCACCGACATGGCGCAGGCCGATGAACGTCTCATCGGCATCACCCCGGCGATGCGCGAGGGCTCGGGGCTGGTCGAGTTCTCGGAGCGCTTTCCGGAGCGCTATTTCGACGTTGGCATCGCCGAGCAGCACGCGCTGACCTTCGCTGCTGGACTGGCCTGCGACGGTTTCAGGCCGGTGGTGGCCATCTACTCCACCTTCCTGCAACGCGCATACGACCAGCTCATCCACGACATCGCGCTGCAAAACCTGCCGGTCATGCTGGCGATCGACCGCGGTGGCCTGGTCGGCGCCGACGGGCCCACCCACGCCGGCGCATACGACCTCAGCTTCCTGCGCTGCGTGCCGAACATGCTCATCGCCACCCCCTCGGACGAGGCCGAGTGCCGTCGCCTGCTCTCCACTGCATATCGCCACGACGGCCCCAGCGCGGTGCGCTACCCGCGCGGCACCGGCCCGGGTGCGGCCCTCGGTGCCGGGCTCGACCCCGTACCGGTAGGCAAGGGCCTGCTGCGCCGGCGCGGCCGGCGTGTCGCCCTGCTGGCCTTCGGCAGCCTGGTCCGTCCCGCCCTCGATGTCGCCGAACGGCTCGACGCCAGCCTCGCCGACATGCGCTTCGTCAAACCCATCGACCGCGAACTGATCGCCGAACTGGCCCGCCAGCACGACGCCCTCGTCACCCTGGAAGAAAACGCCATCGCCGGCGGCGCCGGCGCGGCGGTGGCCGAGGTTCTCGGCGAATCGGGCCTCGTCCGGCCCATCCTGCACCTGGGCCTGCCGGACCGTTTCATCGAACAGGGCGACCCCGCCGTACTCCTCACCCGTTGCGGCCTCGACCTTGCCGGCATCGAAGCTGCAACGCGCGCATTCATGGCGAGGCACGGCATCGACGCGCCACACTCCACCTGAGCCGCCCCCCCCGGAGGAGCCCCCCATGCCCGTCCCCACCCCACGGATGAAACCCACCACGCCTCCAGCACGCCCCCGGCTGCGCCCCCTGCTGGCCGCGCTGCTCCTTTGCGGCGGCACTCCGGCGCTGGCGCAGGAGATCAGCGACGCCGACCTGATGCGCCTGGCCAGCCTGTCGCTCGACGAACTGATCCACCTGCCGGTCACCACCGCCTCGCGCCAGACCGAGACCCGCGACCGGACCCCGGCACATATCCTGGTAATCACCCGCCAGCAGATCCGCGAGCGACGCTACAAGAACCTCGCCGACCTGATCGAGGACCTGCCCGGGGTCGATTTCCAGCGCGGCACCAAGTCTTCCCAGTACAACCAGTTCGCGGTGCAGGGCTACGTCGGCCCCAACAAGCTGCTGGTCATGCTCGACGGGGTGCGCATCGACAAGCCGACCGGCGGCAACTACCCGGTGGCGGAAAACCTGGCCCTGTACCACGCCCGGCAGGTGGAAGTGCTGTACGGCCCGGCCGCCGCGTTGTATGGCGCCGACGCCGTGGCGGGTGTGATCAACATCGTCACCGAGCCGGCACGGCGCGGCAGCGACACCTGGTTGAGCCTGGGCGCCGGCAACTTCGCCAGCCACGAGGCGAGCTTCATGGGCGGCACGGCCACCGCATCGGGCCTCGCCTGGCAGGTGGGCGGCCACTGGCAGGCCAGCGACCGGGCGCCGCTCGACCGCCACTATCCGGTCGACTTCCAGAAGGTAAGCGCCGCCGGCATTGCCGCTGCGGATCGCGAGGACTACGTCGGCGACATTGCCAGTCACAGCCTGTTTGCCCGCCTCGACTACCACGACCGGTTCAGCCTCGGTTTCCACCAGAGCCAGTTCAACAGCCTCACCAGCACCGGCGACCCGCCCTCCACCGCCATCTTCGATCCAAACTCGGAGTGGATCACCCGCATCGACAGCCTGTACGGAAAACTGCGTTTCGAAGCCGGCGCCCGGCTGCGCGGTGAACTGGTGGCCGATTATTCGCGCCTGGAAGTGGACCCCAGGGCCAAGTACAAGAACTGGTACAACGGCTACACCGATGGCTATTCCTATGTATTCGGCGAACGATTCGCCATCGAGCAGAACCTCGACTGGCGCCTGAACGAACGCCATCACCTGCTGGGCGGGCTGGGCTACCAGAAATACTATGCCATCGAGGCCGCCTCCCTGCCCGGTCGCTACGATACCGGCAAAGGCCTGTACGGACAGGGCTACCTGTACCCGAACACCCCGCTGCCCTACCAGATCCACGACGCATCCTTCGACAACATCTCGCTCTATGGCCAGCTCAAATCGGAATGGAGCGAAGCATTCTCGACCATGGCCGGGCTGCGTCTGGACCGCCACTCGGACTACGGCCAGACGGTCAATCCCCGCCTGGGCGGCATCTGGCGCGTCAACCCCAGGCATGTGCTCAAGGCACTCTACGGCGAGTCCTTCCGCGCCCCCTCGCCGGAGGAATACCTCAGCTTTTTCGGCAGTTTCGACGGCTCGACCGACGCCGGCGGGCTCTATATCGGCCGCAACTTCAGGGTGCCCAACTTCAGCCTGGCGCCGGAAAAGGCCAAGACCCTGAGCCTGACCTGGGACTGGCGCCTGCGTCCCAACGTCAACCTGGTCGCCAACCTCTACCACAGCCGCATCGACAAGCTGATCGTCACCCGGCCCGGCCCGGCCCGCGACACCTCCACCATCCCCGGCGCGGTGCTGCTCAACCCGGAGACCAAGGGCAATGCCGGCCACCAGTCCCAGCACGGCCTCGATCTCGCCACGCAGTGGCACTTCGTCGCCAGCGACGACTGGCGCGGCGAGCTGTGGGCGAGCTACAGCCATGTGCGCGGCCGCATCGACGAAGGCGATGGCGTCGAGTGGGACATCCCGCATGTCGCCGCGCACAAGGCCCGGCTCGGCGCCACGCTGCGCTATCGCGACCGCTTCACCCTCACCCCGCGCCTGCTCTGGACCGGCGACACCACCCATGGCCGCAAGCGGCCACCCGCGGCCGCTGTGCAGATCCCGGCGGACTGCACCCAGGCCATGGTCGCGCCAAAACGGTGCGAGACCGATGGGTATTTCGTCGCCAACCTGCATATGGGCTGGCACAAGCTGCTCGACGGCCACGCCAGCCTGTGGCTCGACGTGTATAACCTGTTCGATACCCGTTACCACGCCGCGCACGGCTCGGCCAGCCGCACATTCTGGGACATGCCGCAGCAGCCGCGCAGCTGGATGCTCAGCCTGGAATACCGCTTCTGAACCCGCGGCACGCGCCATGCATCGCCTCCTGAAGCACGGCCTGCTCGCGCTCGGCCTTTGCCTCGCCGCGGGCCTCGGCCCGGTGCGGGCGCAGGACACCAGCGAAGTGGCACTGAAGGCGGTGCTGTTCCACAAACTGGCCCAGTTCGTCTACCTGCCCGCCGCGGACCGCACCCGCAAGACCCAGTTCTGCGTGCTGAACCAGGACAGCCTGGCGACCGCCCTGGAACGGCTCACCCAGGCCGAAGGCGGCCCCAGGCCGTTGCGGCCGCGCAGTGCCGCGGCCGCCCGCGGCTGCGACCTCCTGTTCATCGGCCGTGCCGAGGCCGAAGACCTCCTGCCGATACTCCAGACCCTGGCCGACAGCCCGGTGCTGACCGTGTCCGACATCGACGGCTTCGCCCGCGCCGGTGGTCTGGTCGAGTTCGCGCCGCGCGGCGACCGGAGCGGCACCCAGATCCTGCTCAACCGCCGCCTGGCCAACCAGCGCGGCATCGACTTCAACGCCCAGCTCTTGCGCCTGGCGCGCATCGTCGAGCCATGACCGGATTGCCCACCCCGATCCGGACCTTGTGGCGACTGCTGGACCCGGACAGCCTCCGCCAGAAACTCCTGCGCCGCACCACGCTGGCCTTGCTGCTCGCCGGCGCGCTCATATTCGCCCTGGTCAGCCACCAGCAATCGCGCAGCCTGCGCGCCGAATGGGCCGACTCCCTGTCCGCCCAGGCCCGCCTGATAGCCACCAACAGCCGCGCCGCCCTGTCCTTCCTCGACCGCATCGAGGCCACCTACCTGCTTGCTGCGGCGGAAACCAACCCGTCCATCCAGCGTGCCCGCCTGTTCGACGCCGAAGGCCGGCTGTTCGCCGAATACCAGCGCGCCGGGGCACCGCCCATGCCCGAGCCGGGCCTGGCAGCCGGCGCACCGCCGCGTTTCGAGGCTGGATCGATGCGGATACGCGCCGAGGTGCGCGATCTCGACCCGGTACGCGGGCAAGGCATCGGCCACGTCGAGCTTCTGGTTTCGCTCGACGTGCTTCAGGCCGCGCTGCGCCGCACCCAGCTGGAGACCGCCAGCGTGCTGCTCGCCGGCCTGCTGCTGACCCTGTGGCTGTCCGGGCGGGTGGTGCGCGAGCTGTCGCGCCCGATCGAGTCGCTCAGCCAGCTCATGCAACGCCTGACCGCCAACCCCAATCTGGCCGAACGGGCCAGCGTCAAGGGCGGCGACGAACTGGCCCAGCTGGGGCAAGGCTTCAACCGCCTGATCGACACCCTTCAGGCCCGTGAACGGGAGCTGGCCGGCTACCGCGACGAACTCGAACAGCGCGTCGCCCGGCGCACCGAGGCGCTGCACCACGCGGTCGAGGAAGCGCGCCAGGCCAACCGTGCCAAGTCCGATTTCCTGGCGCGCATGAGCCACGAGATCCGCACGCCGATGAACGCCATCATCGGGCTCGGCTCGCTGATGCTCAAGACCCGCCTGGACGTCCGCCAGCGCGACTACCAGGAAAAGATCCTCGCCGCCTCGGACGCACTGCTCGGCCTCATCAACGACGTGCTCGACTACTCCAGGATCGAGGCCGGCCGCCTGGCCATCGAGCGGATTCCGTTCTCGCTCGCCCAGGTGATGCACAACGTCGCCAGCGTGGTGGCGATGAAGGCCCAGGAAAAGGGCCTGGAACTGGTCTTCGCAATCGACCCGGCGGTGCCGCGCCGGCTGCTCGGCGATCCCTTGCGACTCGGTCAGGTGCTCACCAACCTGGTCAACAACGGGATCAAGTTCACCGAGCGGGGCGAAGTCATGCTGCGCGTCGAGCCGCTGTCACCGCCCACCGGGGGAAACGGCCCGACACGCCTGCGCTTCACGGTCAGCGACACCGGCATCGGCATCCCGGTCGAGCGCCAGGCCGGTCTGTTCTCGCCATTCACCCAGGTCGACGACAGCATCACCCGCCGTTTCGGCGGCAGCGGGCTGGGCCTGGCCATCTGCAAGCAGCTCAGCGAAATGATGGGCGGCCACATCGACCTCACCAGCCGCGAAGGCGAAGGCAGCCGCTTCACCGTCGAGCTGCCGTTCGAGCAGGCCCCCGAAGCCGGCGCGCATGAACCGCCCTCACCGCACCTGGCCGGCCTGCATGCCCTGGTGGTCGATGACAATCCACATGCCCGGGAAACGCTCGCCAGCCTGTTGAACGGCTTCGGCATGCGGGTCGAGTCCTGCGCCGACGGCGACTGTGCCCTGCGCCGGATCCCCGCCGCCGCCGCCGCCGGCGATCCATTCCGGATCGTGCTGCTCGACTGGCTGATGCCGGGCATGGACGGCCTCGAAACCGCCGGGCGCCTGCGCCAGCTGCCGGCCGAGAGCAGCGCTCAGCCGGCCATCCTGATGGTCACCGGCGCCGACCAGGAAAGCCTGGTCGACAGGCTGGCGGCCGCCGACCTGCCCCACCTGCTCGCCAAACCGGTGCAGGAGACCGCCCTGCACGACGCCCTGCTGGAGGTGTTGCTCGGCGGTGCGGTGGCCGACGTGCACCGCCACCAGCGCGCCTCCGGCGAAGACGGGGGTACCCTGCATCCGATCCGGGAGCCCGTGTGCTGCTGGTCGACGATGTCGAGCTCAACCGCCTCGTGGCCGGCACCCTGCTCAGCGAGGCCGGCCTGCACGTCGATCATGCCGTCAATGGCCGCGAGGCCGTCGCCATGGCCGAAGCCAACGACTACGACCTCATCCTGATGGACATCCAGATGCCGGAGATGGACGGTCTGTCCGCCACCCGGGCATTGCGTGCCCAGCCCCGTTTCGCCGGGCTGCCGATCATCGCCATGACCGCGCACGCCATGGCCGGTGACCGCGAACGCAGCCTGGCCGCAGGCATGAACGACCACCTCACCAAGCCGATCGACAGCGCGGCCCTGCGCGCCGCGCTGCTGCGCTGGATTCCGGCCCGCCTGCCAGCCGGCACAGCCGCCAACGGGGAGTCCGGGGAGCGCCCGGGCCTGCCCGACCTGCCCGGCATCGACACCGAGCGCGGACTCGCCAACCACATGCAACGGCCGGCCTTCTACCAGCGTGTGCTGGCGCAGTTCCGGCACGAGTTCGCCGGCACGGCCGAAGCCATCGCCCTGGCCGGAAAACAACGTGATTTCGCCAGCGCCCGCCGCCTTGCGCACTCGCTCAAGTCATCCGCCGCCGCCATCGGCGCCGGGGAATTGTCCACCCAGGCACGCATTCTGGAAGAGTCCTTCGCCGCCGGCCGGCCGGTCGAGGCCGACGCCTGGTCGGCCTTCGAGCGCGATTTCGCGGCGACCATGGCCGTCCTGACGCCGTTCGGCCTGGCATCGGCGCCAGCCGCCGCCGCACCGCTCGATCATCGCGCGGATCGGCGCGGGCGAGGGCTTGGCC
>CAZOZD010000004.1:12317-14403 GCA_964584195.1 uncultured Burkholderiales bacterium | reverse complement strand
GTGCGCGCCGAACTGCCTGCCAGCGATGACGACGCCAGCGCGCTCGATGAACTGCAATCCAGCCTGCTCGCCGACGATGCCCGTGCCGAAAGCCAGCTTACCGGCCTGCATGCGCACTGGCCGGCCGAACTCGCCCGTGACTACGATACGCTGCGCGACCTGGTCGAAGACATCGAATATGAAGCCGCCCTGGAACTGCTGATGCGGTTGCGGCCAAGACTGATCGGGAGCCCGACATGACCCAGACATTCACCCTGCTGATCGTCGACGACGAGAAGACGAACCGCACCCTGCTCACCGAGCTGTTGCGCCCCGACCATCAGGTCATCCTCGCCAAGAACGGCATACAGGCCCTGGAGCGGGCGCGCGAACACCGGCCCGACCTGATCCTGCTCGACGTGCTGATGCCGGAGATGGATGGCTACGCGGTCATCCGCGAACTCAAGGGCGACGACCGCTGCCGCGACATTCCGGTCATCTTCATCACCGCGCTGGATTCGGTCGAGGACGAGGAACACGGGCTCGAACTCGGCGCAGTGGATTACATCTCCAAGCCATTCCGCCCCTCCATCGTGCGTGCCCGCGTCCGCAACCACCTGCAGGCGGTGCATCAGCGCCGCCTGCTCGAACAGCTGGCACTGCTCGACAGCCTGACCGAGATCCCCAACCGGCGCCGATTCGTCCAGGTGTTCGAGGCCGAATGGCGACGCTGCCAGCGCAATGGCGCGCCGCTGTCACTGATCGTGGTCGATGTCGACCATTTCAAGCTCTACAACGACAGCTACGGCCATGCCGCGGGCGACGTGGTGTTGCGCGACGTCGCCCGCGCATTGCGTGGCACACTGCATCGCGCCAGCGATTTCATCGCCCGGTTCGGCGGCGAGGAATTCGTCATCCTGCTGCCCGAAATTGACGCCGAGGGGGGCGCGCCCTCGCCGAACAGCTCCGCTGCGGCATCGAGGCATTGCGCATCCCGCATCAGGATTCGCCGGTCAGCCCCTGGGTGAGCATCAGCCTGGGCGGTGCCAGCCGCATCCCGAGCGGCCCGGAGCCGGAAAGCGACCTGTTCTGCCTGGCCGACCAGCAGCTCTATGTCGCCAAGCAGCAGGGGCGCAACGGCTTCGCCTGGGACAGCGCACATGGCGCCTGCCCGGAAAACCCACTCTGACCAGCCCCTGTGCCACGATCATTTTCCGAGTAGTTTACTCAACTATTAGCCGTCGCTTATAATCGCCACGACGATTCACGAGGAAACCATCATGAGCAACGGACATTGCGAAAGCGTCTGCGACACCGCCGCACCCTGCCCCACCCCCGGCATCGCCGACGTGCAGAACTACCCGGATGCACGCCAGATCGCCATCGACAAGGTCGGCATCAAGTCCATCCGTCATCCCATCAAGGTAATGGACAAGTCGAGCGGTGTGCAGCACACCATCGCCAACTTCAACATGTACGTGTACCTGCCGCACCACTTCAAGGGCACCCACATGTCGCGCTTCATCGAGATCCTCAATGGCTACGAGCGCGAGATTTCGGTGGAGAGCTTCGAGCACATGCTGCGCGAGATGGTGAAGCGGCTGGAGGCCGAATCCGGCCACATCGAGATGAACTTCCCCTATTTCGTCAACAAGAAAGCGCCCGTCTCCGGGGTGGAAAGCCTGATGGATTACGACGTCACATTCATCGGCGAGATCCGCAATGGTGAATATCTGCAGACCATGAAGGTGGTGGTGCCGGTCACCAGCCTGTGCCCCTGCTCGAAGAAGATCTCCGACTATGGCGCCCACAACCAGCGCTCGCACATCACCATCACCGTGCGCACCAATGCATTCGTCTGGATCGAGGACATCATCCGCATCGCCGAGGACAACGCATCCAGCGAGCTTTATGGTCTATTGAAGCGACCGGACGAGAAGTTCGTCACCGAACGCGCCTACGACAACCCCAAGTTCGTCGAGGACAGCGTGCGCGACGTCGCCGCCGCGCTCAACCGCGACGAGCGCATCCTCGCCTACGTGGTCGAATCGGAAAACTTCGAATCGATCCACAATCACTCGGCGTATGCGCTCATCGAGCGCGACAA
>CAZOZD010000004.1:9735-12217 GCA_964584195.1 uncultured Burkholderiales bacterium | reverse complement strand
GATCCACAATCACTCGGCGTATGCGCTCATCGAGCGCGACAAGACACTCGCCTGATTTGCACCTGGTGATTCGCCCCCCCCTTCCCCCGCAGGGGGAAGGTCGGGATGGGGGTGCGGCGCAGCCGCTGTAGCCGTCGCCGTGGCCCGATAGTCCGGTCGGGGCGCAGGAAGCCCTCCGGCGATCACATCTCCAGATGCGCAGGCCGGTCAAGCGGCGTGTGCCAATGGTCGTCGGCCTCCGGTTCGGGGTGGAACCAGTTCAGTTTGTCGTGCAACTTGACCACCTCGCCGACGATGATCAGCGTCGGCGGCTTGAGCTGAGCACTGGCGGCCAGTCCGGGCAATGTGTCGAGGGTGCCGGTGACCACTTTCTGGTTCAGCGTGGTGCCCTGCTGGACGATGGCGGCCGGCGTGCTGCCGGGCAGTCCGTGCTTCTTCATTTCATCGCACAAGGTAACCAGACCCTTCAGCCCCATGTAGATGACGATGGTCTGGCGCGGGCGGCAGAGCATGTCCCAGTCCAGATCCATGCTGCCGTCCTTGAGGTGGCCGGTCACCAGGATCAATGCCTGGGCATGATCGCGATGGGTGAGCGGGATGCCGGCGTAGGAGGCCACCCCGGCGGCGGCGGTGACCGCCGGGACGACCTGGAACGGCACGCCATGCTCGCGCAGGGTGTCGATCTCCTCGCCACCGCGGCCGAAGATGAATGGATCGCCACCCTTCAGACGCAGCACCCGCTTGCCCTCCAGGGCCAGACGGGCGAGAAGCAGGTTGATCTCTTCCTGCGGCACGGCGTGGTTGTCGCGTTCCTTGCCGACATAGATGCGGTCGGCGTCGCGCCGGCACATGTCGAGGATGGGCTGGGACACCAGGCGGTCGTACACCACCACGTCGGCCTGCTGCATCAGGCGCAGGGCCCGGAAGGTGAGCAGGTCCGGGTTACCCGGCCCGGCGCCGACCAGGTAGACCTCGCCGGTGGGCTGCTCGGCGCCCGATTCCAGCATCCGCTCCAGGGCCTGTTCGGCCTCGCGCTCGCGACCGGCGAACACCATCTCGGCGATGGGCGACAGAAAGGCCTTCTCCCAGAAGCCACGCCGTCCTTCGGTGGTGGAGAAGCGCGTCCGCACCCGCTGCTTGAAACGCCCGGCCAGGCTGGCCAGACGGCCGTAGGAGGCCGGAATGAGTGTTTCCAGGCGGGCACGCAACAGGCGCGACAGCACCGGCGCCTCGCCGCCGCTGGATACCGCCACCATCACCGGCGAGCGGTCGATGATCGAAGGCATGATGAACGAGCATCGGGCCGGGCGGTCGACCACATTCACCGGCAGGTGGCGGGCGCGGGCGGCATCATGCACGCGCGCATCGAGGACATCGTCCTCGCTGGCGGCAAACACGATGTCCACTCCGTCGAGTTGTGGATCAGCAAACGCTTCGCGGCGATGCAGGATACGGTCGGTGCCGTTGAGGATGGCGAATGATTCGGCCAGCTCGCCGGGATGCACGACATGCACCCAGGCGCCGGCGTCGAGCAGCAGCGAAGCCTTGCGCGCGGCGGTATCACCACCGCCCACCACCAGGGCGTTGCGACCCCGGAGATCGAGAAAGATGGGTAGATAGTCCATTTGGAATCCGTGACAGGGGGCTAGGGGATAGGGGATAGGGGTGACAGGGAGCTGGGGCAGACCTCCGTCGCCCTGTCGCTTATTTGCATCCGCCGCTGCCGCAGCCACCGCTACCGCAACCACCACCCTCGCCACTGCCGCAGCCTTCGCCGCCGCTGCCGGGCTTCATGAACACGAAGCTCATTTCCCCCGGGGCGACCTCGGTAAAGTCGAGCGTGACGTCGGCGAGGAGGTCCGCACTGTGGCGGGAGATGAGAATGTTCATCCCCCAGGATTCGACGATCTGGTCGTTTTCACGCTCATTGTCGAAGCCCATGCCGAATTCGAGCATGCCGGCCGGGTTGACCTTGGCGGCGACGCGCAGGGCCATGTCCTGGGCCCCGCTCTGGACGGCGGCCTGACGGATCTGCTCGGCAGCGGCCTGGGTGATGCTGATCATTTGCAATCCTTTCGTTCAGGAATGAAGGGCAGCCGAACTCGGTTCGGCCCGTGAGGTGATTTTGATTCGCCAGCGTTGCATCTCCGCGATGAACGGACCGATCCAGCCATGCTCGCCGCTGCCACGACGGTGGCAATATGCGGCGAGCAGGTTGCCCAGCACGATGCCGTCGTTGCGGCCGTCGATGCCGTGGCCACGCTCGATGGCGTAGGCATGGGTGAGTCCGGGCGCCAGCGCTTGCAGACCGGAATGATGGAATTCGTGCGCGGCGATCACGACTCCTTCCGGCTCCGCCAATGGATGGGCTCCGGATAGACGCAGGCTGGCGTAGCCACGACCGACGGCCTGGTCGGTCATCACCGCGTCGGCAGGCACGACACCCACCATGGCGGCTGAGCGATCCCCCCAGCGCAGCTGG
>CAZOZD010000004.1:7630-9725 GCA_964584195.1 uncultured Burkholderiales bacterium | reverse complement strand
ACATCAGGCCACCACATTCGGCATAGGTGGGCAGTCCGGCGGTGATGCGGGCATGCAAATCAGCGCGCAAGGACTGGTTGGCCTCCAGCTCGGTCATGAACGACTCGGGAAAGCCGCCCCCCAGCCAGAGTCCATCGGCATCGGGCAGGCGCGCATCGCGCAGGGTATCGAAGGGCCGCAGCTCGACCCCCACATCACGCAGGGTGTCGAGGTCTTCGGCGTAATGGAAGCCGAATGCCCGGTCGCGGGCATAGGCGAGACGCAAGCGCTCCGAGCCTGTAAATGCGGGGCGGATAGAAGCTGCGCGGCCCTCGGCACGCGGCAGCCGGACAGCCTGGCCGGCACGCAGCAGGGCATCAAGGTCGACCTGTGCCTCCACCGCGTCGGCGATGGCATCGATGCGCGCTTCGGCCTGCATCGCTTCATTGCCTGGAATGAGACCGAGATGACGCTCGACGATGCTCAGGCCGGGGTCGCGATGCAGCGCGCCCAGCACCGGCAGGTCGGTGTATTGCTCGATCACTGCGCGCAACTTGGACTCATGGCGATTGCCAGCCACCTTGTTGAGGATCACCCCGGCGATGCGGAGGCCGGGATCGAATGCCTGGTAGCCGAGCAGCAACGGCGCCACGCCGCGCGTCATGCCGGTGCAGTCGAGCACCAGCAGCACCGGCAAACCCAGACGGCGCGCCATCGCGGCATTGCTGTCGCGACCGCCGGGATCCATGCCATCGAACAGGCCCATGTTGCCTTCGACCAGGCCGAGATCGGCATCGGCGGCATGGCGCCGATGCAGCGCCACGATTTCGTCCTCGCGCATGAGACGGAAATCGAGGTTGTAACATGGCCGTCCGGTGGCGCGCCCATGCCAGATCGGATCGATGTAGTCCGGTCCCTTCTTGAACGCCTGCACCTTGAGGCCGCGACGGCTCAAGGCCCGGCCGATGCCGAGACAGAGCGTGGTCTTGCCCGAGGATTTATGGGTGGCGGATAGATACAGCTGACTCATGCCGGCATTCTACGCTAGAAAGCCAAAAGCCGACAAATTTAGTCGGCTTTTGGCTTTGACCGACACCGCAGGGCGGTGTCGGGGGCTGGATGGTGATGAAATTACTTTTCGCAGGCCTTCAGCTCGATGTCCTTGAAGTCATCCTGCGGCAGGAACTTCAGCACCCGCACCGCCGCCGTGGTGATCAGGAAGGCGATTGCGATGCCGCCCAGGCCGAGCATGAACTCCCAGATCGAGGGCGTGTAGGCGGCCACCACGCCATCGTAGAAGCTGCTCGACTCGGCATAGCCGGGGAACAGGTCGAGCGGGAAGGCCTGGCCACCGACGATGGTGACATACATCTGGGCATGACCACCGATCAGCACCAGCAGCGCGGCGAGGAACACCACGGCTGGATTGGTGCGCGCCGCCGGGCTGAAGATGAGGATCGCGCCCAGGATGCCGCCGAGGATCACCTGGCCACCCCAGAACAGCAGCGGGTAGATGCCGCCGTCGAGCAGGATGAAACGCTCGAACTCCCACTGCTTGGCAAAGTACAGGTTAGTCAGGTGCAGCACGGCGGTGAAATACAGCCCGGCGGCGACGAAGATGGCGAGCAGGTTCTTCAACCGGCACAGGATACGCTCATCCACCTCGATGTTGTTCCACTTGTACATCACCGACTGGACGACGATGAATGCGGCGAGTCCATAGCCGAACGAGTAGATGATGAACATCGGTGCATAGAGGGCCGAGTTGTAACCGGCACGGGCGACCAGGAAGCCGAAGATCGAACCGGTCGCGGTGGTGAGCCCGATGCGCCACAGGAATGCCGCCAGGCCCACCGGCTTGGACCAGTGGTTCAGGCGTTTGTCCATCAGCGTCAGCAGATACAGGCCGACAATGGCGAAAAAGCCATTGTAGAAGATCATGTTCCAGGCAAAGATCGACTTGAAGTTGTAGTGCGTCATCGCCACGATCAGCCGGTCCGGCCGGCCCAGGTCAAGCACCAGCACCGCCAGGCCGCCGGCCAGCATCGCCAGGGCCAGCATGCCCGAGAGCGGCGCGCGCGCCTTGTACATCTTCTTGCCGAACACCGAGCCGATC
>CAZOZD010000004.1:0-7620 GCA_964584195.1 uncultured Burkholderiales bacterium | reverse complement strand
GCGACGTTGAGCACGCCCGATGCGGCGACGATGAGGAACACCGCGAACACGTGCGGCAAACCCCATACGATCTGGTTGTTCATGCCGGTCTTCACGTGACCGTAATGTTCGAGATAGAAGAAGGTAGCCAGGCTGCCGAGCAGGACCAGCCCGCCGAGGGCGAGCAGGGTCCAGAACTCGGAGCTTTTGCCGCAGTCGCGGCTCAGACAGACATTGTTCGCCATGAATCAGATCCCCTGGTAGCGCACACCGGTATTGAGACCCAGATCGCCGCGCACCTCGGTGCTGGCGTAGGTCCTGAGGGCGCGGGCAATGTCGCTTTCCGGATTGTTGAGGTCACCGAACAGCATGGCCTGATGGCCGCTGGCGTTGCAGGCCTCGACGCAGGCCGGCTGTTCGTCGCGATCCACCCGCTGCACACAGAAGGTGCATGATTCGACACAGCCCTTGCCACGCGGCACGTCGGGATTCTGATCGGTCAGCGGTTCGTGCACGAACGAACGTGCCTTGTACGGGCAGGCCATCATGCAGTAACGACAGCCGATGCAGATATGACGGTCGACCAGGACGATGCCGTCGGCACGCCGCATCGACGCACCGGTCGGACACACGTCCACACAGGGCGGGTGCTCGCAGTGCTGGCACAGCATGGGCAGGTTGTGCTCGGCGCCGGTCTGGAGGTTGCGGATGTTGAGCTTGCGGATCCATTGCGAATCCTGCGGGCCGGTCTTGCCTTCCAGTCCGTTCTCGGTGTTGCAGGCGGTGACGCATTCATCACAGCCGCTGGCGCATTTGCTGGTGTCGATCAGCATGCCCCAGCGCACCTTGTCTGAAGCGGCCTCCTCCGGCGCACGCGCCTGGGCGACACCGTACAGCAGCACGCCCGGCGCCACGGCGGCGCCAGCGGCCACGGCGCCGGCCTTGAGGAAGGCGCGACGCTGGTCGGCCTGAACCGATTCGTGGGTATCTTGCTCGTGCATTACTGTCCTCCGGACGACGGGACGGGCATCATCGGCGAGGTGCGCCGATCGATGGTGCCGGCGGGGCTGGCCTTGGGCTTGGTGGCATGACACTCCCAGCAATCGACCTTGACCGCGGCATAGACATGGCAGGCAACGCAGAAGTCTTCCTTGCTGGCCGCCACGCTGCCGGTCTTCTCGCTGGCGTGGCATTCGACGCAGCCCTTGAGGCTGTGCCTGGGGGTACGGATGCCACGACGCAGCGCGTCATCGCGGTGATGCTTGAGCAGGTTGGGGTGATAGCGCTTCATGTATTCGACATCCTCGACACAACGCTCACCCTTGCCTCGTTCCAGTTTCGGCGCGCCGGAGGCCACCGCCTGCAATGACGTGGCGGCCAGAAAGGCCGCCGCGCCCATGGAGGCGGCGAGACGGAGCCAGCTGCCCATACTCGCCAGTCCGAACATGCGCTCAGTCACCCATGCCCATGACGATATAACCGGTCGGGCAGACGTCGGCGCAGATGTGACAACCGATGCACTTGCTGTAGTCGGTGTCGACATAGCGGCCAGTGGTCGGGCCGTCCTTCTTCTTGACCTTGAACACGGCGGTCTGCGGGCAGTACACCACGCAGTTGTCGCACTCGAAGCACAGGCCGCAGGACATGCAGCGCTTGGCCTCGGCCACGGTTTCCTGTTCCGACAGTGCGTGCAGGCGATCCTCGAAGTTGCCGAGCGCGCTTTCCTTGTCCAGCACGGTCACGCCACGCTTTTTGCGCGGGGTGTTGACGAAGTGGCCGAGGAACAGCTCTGTGGATGGAATGACGTAACGCGCAGAACGGTCCTCGAAGTTGTGCAGCACGTCCTTGTAGGCGGAAGTGCCCCACTCCTGGCCATGATGCTCGTTGTACTCGTGGCCGGACTCCATCCACGTGCGGATCATGTCCCAGTGGGCGACATCAACCTTGGGCCGCTTGTCGATGTCATCGCCGCCCAGGAAGGCGTCAATGCCTTCGGCACAGATGCGGGCATGGCCGATGGCGGTGGTGAGCAGGTGCGGACGAATCACGTCGCCGGCGACGAACACGTTCTTCTTGCCCGGGAAGCGGTAGGCCTTGTCGGTCTTGATCAGGCCATTGTTGTTGTTGTAGGTCTCCAGGCCGCTGAAGTCGACCGCCTGTCCGATGGCGGACACGATCAGGGAACCTTCGATGTCGCGCTCGGTACCTTCCTTGATCTTCATGTCCTTGCCGACCATCTCGAACTCGGCGACGCGCAAGGCAGTGGCGCGGCCATCCGGGCCCTTGACGATGCCGACCGGGGTGACCCCGCCGATGATCTCGATGCCTTCGGCCTGGGCCTGCTCGATCTCGTGCTTGTTGGCGGCCATCTTGTCGACGGTGGCGCGGGAGATCAGCACCACCTCGACACCCTGGCGGGCGGCGATGGAGGCGACATCGTGAGCGGCGTGACCGGCCAGCACCATCTCGGGCAGGTCGGTGCTGGAGGCGTTGGTGATCTTGCCAAGGCGGCGGGCGACCGTGGCGACGTCGATTGAGGTGTCACCACCGCCGATGACCACCACCTTGTCGCCAACGTGCTGCAGACGGCCTTCGTTGAAGGCGCGCAGGAATGCCATGGCGGTGACGCAGTTGGGGGCATCGGCGCCATCCACGGGCAGTGCACGACCGGCCTGGGCGCCCATACCCATGATGATGGCGTCGTATTCCTGCTCCAGCGACTCCATGGAGACGTCGGAGCCGACGTGACAGTTCAGGCGGGTCTCGACGCCCAGGTCGAGGATGCGCTGGATCTCGGCATCCAGGATCTCACGCGGGGTACGGAAGCCCGGGATGCCGTAGCGCATCATGCCCCCCAGCTCGGCGTGGTCGTCGAAGATGGTGACGCCATGGCCCTTGAGACGCAGCTGGTAGGCCGCGGCCAGGCCGGCGGGACCGCCACCGATGATGGCCACCTTCTTGCCGCTTTCCTTCGCCGGCTTGGCGAAGGAAAGCTTGTTCTCGATGGCCCAGTTGCCCAGGTAATGCTCGACCGAGTTGATGCCTACGTTTTCCTCGACCTGGTTGCGGTTGCAGCCGGACTCGCAGGGCGCCGGGCAGACCCGGCCCATCACCGCCGGAAAGGGGTTCGCTTCGGTCAGGCGTCGCCAGGCGAATTCCTGCCAGCTCATGCTGGGCTTGCCATCGGCACCCGGGGGGGCCTTTTCGATTCCGCGCACGATGTTGAGGTATGAACGGATGTCCTCGCCGGCCGGGCATGAACCCTGGCAGGGAGGGGTGGAGAGCATGTACTCCGGGCACTTGTGGGTCCAGCCGGCCTGGAAGATCTTGTCCTGGTTGGAACGGTAGTCTTCCTCGGTCTGGCCGTCCTTGTACCGGCGCCAGGTCATGCCCTCAGTCTTCTTCAAATCCTTGGAGGTAACCGACATCTTCGCTCTCCTATCGTCAAATCGCGCGGCGGCGCCGCATGTCATTCGTTCGCGGTTTCCCGCATCCAATCCAGATTCGTCAAGCCGTCACTCTTCCAGCTTGATCGCGGTACTGACCAGTTGATGCACCCCACCGACCATGCCCATGTCGAAACCGTAGATGGGCAGGACCTTGTTGAACTGCGCCTTGCAGATGGCGCAGATCAGGGCCAGGAAGTTGACCCCGTTCTCTTGCACCACGTTGTTGTAAGCATTCATGCGCGGCAGCGCGCCCTTGACGCGGACCTCGATCAGGTCATCGGTGAGCAGGCCGCCCCCGCCGCCACAGCAGAACGTGCCTTCGCCGATGGTTTCCGGAGCCATGTCGTGGAAGTTGTTCGCCACCGCCCGGATGATGTTGCGCGGGATGGTGAACTGCCCCCCGGGAACGTCACCCATGCGCGAACCTCGCGCCACGTTGCACGAATCGTGGAAGGTGATGACGCGATGATCGTTGAGTGACTTGTCGAACTTGAGCACGCCCTTCTCGATCAGGTCCCAGGTGTACTCGCAGATATGCATGGGCTGCGGGTATCGCGGATCGAGTTGATCCTGAAGCTTCTTGCTGAACGGATCGTCACCGCCGTAGCCCACCCCGGTGAGCGTATTCCAGTAACTGTAGGCCACCCGCCATGCATGCCCGCATTCGCCGACGATGATGCGCTTGGCGCCCAGTTCCAGGGCTGCATCGCGGATGCGCATGGCGACCTTGCGCATGGTTTCGTAGTTGCCGTTGAACAGGCCGAAGTTGCCGGCCTCGGAGGCCTTGCTCGACAAGGTCCAGGACACACCGGCGGCATGGAACACCTTGGCGTAGCCGATCAGGGACTCGACGTGTGGCTCGGAGAAGAAGTCGGCCGAAGGGGTGACCAGAAGGATCTCGGCGCCTTCGACGTCGAGCGGCAACTTGACCGGCACGCCGGTATCGGCCTCGATGTCCTCCTCCAGGCCGGCGAGGGTGTCTTCCAGGGCGGGACCGGGCAGGCCGAGGTTATTGCCGACCTTCTGCACCTTGCCCAGGATCTCGTTGGAATACTTCTGCCCCATGCCGACGTAGTTGAGGATTTCCCGCCCAGCCATGGTGATCTCGGCGGTATCGATGCCATACGGGCAATACACCGAGCAGCGCCTGCATTCCGAACACTGATGGAAATAGCTGTACCACTGGTCGAGGGTTTCGCGGGTCAGGTCCTCGGCCCCCACCAGCCAGGGCGCGATCTTGCCCGGCAGGGTGAAATAGCGGCGGTAGACCTTGCGCATCAGCTCCTGGCGCGCCACCGGCATGTTGTTCGGATCCGCGGTACCCAGGAAGTAATGACACTTGTCGGTGCACGCGCCGCAATGCACGCATGCGTCGAGGAACACACGTACCGAGCGGAACTTCTGCAGCACCTGGCCCATGCGCTCGATGGCACGCTCCTGCCAATCCTCGCCCAGCTCCCAGGGATAGCCCAGATATTCCTGCGGACCCTGCGGCGCGATGAACGATTTCGCGTGCGCCATGGCCCCTTCCTTGATCCTGGGCACCTCGGTGTAGGCGGTGTCGGAAAACTTGGGTACTTCGAAATCCAGTCCTGCCACGTTCGCTCCTTGATTCGGTATCCGTGTTCTATGCGTCGGTTTGGATCAACCGTTATCGCGCGAATCCAGTGCAGCCGCCCAGGGGGCGACATGACGGCGCTCGCGCGGATCATCGACCTGGTTGCGGGTCGGGCTGAAGAACACCCCCGGCACATGCAGGAGCTTGCTGATCGGGAAAATGATCATCAGCAGGGCGACCAGGAACAGATGCACCAGCAGCAAGGCATCGCCGGGCAGGGGCTGCGGGCTGAAGGTGACCAGGCCATGCGCCCAGGCCTTGAGCGCGACGATGTCGGTATGGGCGACGAAGGTCATGCCCATGCCGGACAGGCCGATGGCGATGAGCAAGGCGAGCATGAGGTGATCGGAAGGCGTGGAGATGTAGCGCACCCGGTCGACCAGGAAGCGTCGCGCCCACAAGCCGGCCAGGCCGGCCACCATCGCGAAGCTGGCATACTTGCCGAACGGCTGTATGAATTCGACCCAGAACCACACGGGTTCCTGGAAATAGCGCAGGTGGCGGATCAAGACCAGAGCCAGGCCGACATGGAATAGCCAGCCAAACAGCCAGATCCACTTGTTCGACTTGAACAGACTTTCGAACAGCGCCACTTCGCGCAGCATGCGCAGCCCCGTGCCGGCGGCGGTGGTCGGTGCCGGGGTGGTGGGGATCTTCAGGGGCGCCGGGGTCCGGGCATATTCATAGATCCGATAGGCAAGCCCGCCAATCAGCAGGATTGCGGCGATGTAGTACAGCCCGGTAAAGAAAACGGTCAACGATGACATGCGATCCTCGTTACATACGTACGCTGTTTGGCACTTGCGGTGGCACTTGGGGTCGGGAGTGGAGAGCCGACGCTGGCAGGTCATTTCCCGCCGCCATCGGTTCTCGACTCCCGGCGTTCGCTGCGCGAGCACCGGGAACCCCGACCGGCACGAGTCCGGCCGGGAGCCCGAGGCTCAGATGCAGCCGGTCGGCTTGGGCAGGCCGGCGATCTTGCAGGCCTGCTTGGCGGGACCGTAGGGGAACAGTTCGTACAGGTACTTGTTGTTACCCTTGTCGGCACCCAGCTTCTTGGCGATGGCCTTGGTCAGCACGCGGATCGCAGGAGCGATCTGGTACTCGGCGTAGTATTCGCGCAGGAAGTTGACCACTTCCCAGTGGTTCTCGGTCATGTCGACCTTTTCTTCCTGAGCCAGATACTTGGCGATTTCCTCGTCCCAGTCGGCCAGATTGACCAGATAGCCTTCCTCGTCGACTTCGAACGACTTGCCAGCGACTTCAACCATGGGCATGGTATTTCTCCTATTGACTGATAAAAATTACAACCAGGACTGACAGTTGCCGTGCTCTGCAACCAGATCCACAAAACCGCCGTAATCGACGACAGTGACGCCATCCAGCACGCGATTGGCCATGCCACGCGCCTGGAGATCCGCACCCAGCGCATAGATCTTGACGCTGGCCATGGCCCCCTGGACCGCTGCCTCCACGCCACTGCCCTTGGTGGCGCCATAGATGGCGTCCTCGATGAGCAGCACCACGGAACCCTTGGTCGCCAGACGCAGGCAGCTCTCGAGCGAGTTGCACTGGAACGGCGATTTGTTAACGATGTGAAGCATCTCGATTGTCCTCTCAGAAGCTGATCACGACGTCCTGCTCGGCCATCGCCGCGGCCATCTCGGCAGCTGTCATCACCTGCACGTCGACCAGCAGATCGTCTTCGGTCAAGCCACGCGCATCGAGGGATTCCTTCTCCACGTACAGCTTCTCGATGTCATAGCCTTCCAGGGCACGGTAGGTGGGAGAGAAATTCTTCTGCCCAAGCTCCTTGGTGTCCTGACCCTTGACCAGCTCGTACACGCCATCGTCGACAAAGGCCAGACTCACGTCCTGCTCGAATGCCGCCGAGATCAACACGACCTCCAGGCCTTCCAGGGCATAGATGGTGCCGTAGGGGGCCTTGCGGTTCACGAACATGAACTTCTTGATGACGCCGCCTTCTTCCATATCCATTTCGTCGGACATCTTTGCCTTCCTCTCAATCACCAAACGTCACCAGGCGGTCGCACTGGATGCCGGCCTCGACCAGCTGCCCAAGACCGGAGATGCGGAAACCCTCGGCGATGTTGTGGGCATCCTTGCCCTGCCGCTTGGCCTCGTTCTCGTCCATGATGCCGCGCCGCTGGGCGGCAGCGATGCACACCACCAGATCGATGCCATGGGTCTTGGCCAGCTCGCTCCAGCGATTGACGATGTGACGGTCATCGCGCGGCGGCTCGGTCAGACGGGTCGAGTTGTTGACGCCGTCATGGTAGAAAAACACACGGTAGATCTCATGCCCCTTGTCGAGGGCCGCTTTGCAGAAGTTGTAGGCGGTATCCGAGGCCTGATGGGTGTAAGGCCCCTCGCTTACGAGTACACCGAATTTCATTTACGTATCCCTATCTCCAATTACCGGTTTCAGGCGCGACCGGGAGGCTGGCTCCCGGCGCCCCGCTCAGAAACGGATGTGGGTGGAGGCGTTCAGGCTGCCGCGACCACCACGCCAGTTGTCGATGTGATACTTGGTGAACGGCAGACCGGTCTTCT
>CAZOZD010000003.1:8664-29393 GCA_964584195.1 uncultured Burkholderiales bacterium | reverse complement strand
GTGAACGCCTGTCTTTCGACCCACCGCGCCGCTAGCGGACTTGAGGCTGATCTGCTGCGCCGGTGGCAGAGCGCCCCATATTCGACTGGCGCCTAAACTCGCAAGCCGTTTTTTCCCCGATTTGTGGTTGCATGGGTTCACTCTGCGCTTCTAAAGCGTAAAAACCCGGTCTTGCTCTCCCACTCGGCTCGCAACGATCGCTCAAGTCTGACAGTCTGCCTGCCCTGCCCCCGCGCTATCCCCGGCGCAGGCTGCGCGACAGCAGCACCACCGGGATCAGGCCAACGACAACGATGATCAAGGACGGCGTCGCCGCCTCGGCCAGACGCTCGTCGGCGGCGAGGAGGTACACCTGGGTCGCCAGGGTATCGAAGTTGAACGGCCGCAGCACGATGGTGGCGGGCAATTCCTTCATCACGTCGACAAACACCAGCAACATCCCCGACAGGATACCGCCCGAGAGCAAGGGCGCATGTACGCGCGCCAGAAGTTGCGCCCGCCCGGCGCCCAGGCTGCGCGCCGCCTCGTCCAGGCTAGGACGGATGCGGGCCAGGCTGGCCTCGACCGAGTTGAGTGCCACCGCCAGGAAGCGGGCCAGGTAAGCGAACACCAGGGCGACCGCGCTGCCGGTGATGATGAGACCGATCTCGATGCCCCAGCGCGCCTCGAACCAGTCGATCAGGGCATGATCGACGAGGGTGAGCGGGATCAGCGCACCGACCGCGATCACCGTCCCGGGCACGGCATAGCCAAGCGAGGCCAGGCGCTTCACCCCAGCCATCAGGCGGCCGGGGTGAGCGCGCCCGGCATAGGCCAGGAGCAGCGCCACCAGCACGGCGGCCAGGCTGGCCAAAGCCGCCAGCATGAGACTGTTGCCGGCCAGTTCGATGTACTTCAGGCCGAACTGGCGGTCGCCCTCGCTCAGCGCCATGTCGAGCAACAACCCGGCCGGCAGCAGGAAGCCTCCCGCCAGAGGGATGAAACAGGCCAGCATGGCAAGCAGTGCGTGACCACCACCAAGGCGCGGGCGCTGAGGCGGACGCCCCCCGGCATCATCGAAGCGTGCACGACCGCGGCTCGTTTTTTCCAGCATCAGCGCCAGTGCCACCACGGCGAGCAGGCTGGCGGCGAGCTGGGAAGCCGCCACCGGATCGCCGAAGGAGTACCAGGCGCGATAGATGCCGGTGGTGAAGGTCGGCACGCCGAAATACGACACCGCGCCGAATTCGGCCAGGCTTTCCATCACCACCAGGGCCGTGCCGCCGGCGATGGCCGGGCGCGCCAGCGGCAGGGCAACGCGGAAAAAGGCGGCCCGCTGGCTGGCCCCCAGGCAACGGGCCGCCTCCATCAGGCCGCCCGAGCGCTCCAGGAATGCGGTACGGGCAAGCACATACACATAGGGATAGAACACCAGGCTGAACAGGACGATGGCCCCGCCCAGCGAACGTACCTCGGGAAACCAGTAATCCTCGCGTGTCCAGCCGAAGGCCTCGCGCAAGGCGCCTTGCAGTGGACCGGCGAATTGCATGAAATCGGTGTACACATAGGCGATCACATAAGTTGGCATCGCCAAGGGCAGCAACAACGCCCACTCCAGCAGCCGCCGTCCGGGGAAACGATACATGGCCACGACCCAGGCCGTGCCGGTGCCGATCAGGGCCGCGCCCAGACCGGCGCCTGCGGCCAGCATCAGGCTGTTGAACACATATTCGCCCAGCACGGTCTCGGCGAGGTGCGCCCACACCCCCTCGCGGTCGGGCTGGAACACATTGACCAGCACGCTGATCACCGGCAACGACACCAGCAGTGCAAGCAATACGGCCAGGGCTGGCAGGAATGGAAACCGACGCGGATGCATGGAGTACGATTGATCGCTATGTATATGGAGCCTGACGACACTACGCCAGGGAAGGAACATTGTAAAATGGAACAAATCTCATTTGGGCATCGCCCCCGCTCCAGCCATCGTCCAGCATGAACATCGATCCGTCCGCCACCCTTGAAGTCACCGCCCTGGGACATCGTTTCGGCGACAAGCCGGTCCTGTCCGGCGTCGGCTTCCGCCTCGATGCCGGCGAGATCGGCTGCCTGCTGGGGCCCTCCGGCTGCGGCAAGACCACCGTCCTGCGCCTGATCGCCGGCTTCGACAGCCCGCGCGAAGGCGAGATCCATCTCGCCGGGGAGCGCGTCAGCGCCCCCGGCCTGGCGGCGCCACCGGAATCGCGCCGGATCGGCATGGTGTTCCAGGATTACGCCCTGTTCCCGCACCTCACCGTCGAACGCAACGTCGGCTTCGGCCTGCGCCATCTCGATGCCACGGCGCGCAAGGCACGTGTGGCCCGCATGCTCGACACCGTCGGACTTTCCGGGCGCTCCGCCGCCTACCCGCACGAACTCTCGGGCGGCCAGCAACAGCGGGTCGCGCTGGCGCGCGCCCTGGCACCCCAGCCACGCCTGATGTTGCTCGACGAACCGTTCTCCAATCTCGATGTCGAGCTGCGCGAGCGGCTCGCCCTTGAGGTGCGCGACATCCTCAAGCATGAAGGCATCACCGCACTCCTGGTCACCCACGACCAGCACGAGGCATTCGCCATGGCCGACGTCATCGGTGTCATGCATGGTGGCGTAATCCAGCAGTGGGACAGCCCCTATCGCCTCTACCACACGCCCAAGAACCGCTTCGTCGCCGACTTCATCGGCCAGGGCGTGTTCCTGCCCGGCACGGTGCGCAGCGCCAGCCGGGTAGCCATCGAACTGGGCGAGCTGGAAGGGGTTGAGGCCGTGGAATGCGATGGCGGCAGTTGCCTCGCATTCGGCGAGGGCGCGGCGGTGGACGTGCTGATCCGCCCCGACGATGTCCAGCACGACGACGCCAGCCCGATGCTGGCCGAGGTCGAGCGCAAGGCATTCCGCGGCGCCGAGTTCCTGTACACCCTGCGCCTGCCCAGCGGCGCACGGGTGCTCGCCCAGGTGCCCTCGCACCACGACCACCGCATCGGCGAGAAGATCGGCATCCGCCTCGAGGTGGATCATGTGGTGGCCTTCCGGCGCTGAGACGCCCGCCGGATTCCGGTACACTGGCAGGATCCACGCTTGGCCAGCACACGCCTGGCCGGCACTTGACAGCGCCGCCATTTTCCGAGATATTTAGTCAACTATTTTCAGGAGCCCGCCATGAACGCCACCACCGACATGCCCGTACCCCTCAACTTTTCCGACAGCGCCGCCAACAAGGTCAAGGAACTGATCGTCGAGGAAGGCAACCCCGACCTCAAGCTGCGCGTGTTCGTCACCGGCGGTGGCTGCTCCGGCTTCCAGTACGGCTTCACCTTCGACGAGGCGCAAAACGAGGATGACACCGTAATGGAAAAGAACGGCGTCACCCTGCTCATCGACGCCATGAGCATGCAATACATGATGGGCGCAGAGATCGACTACACCGAAGGCCTGGAAGGCGCCCAGTTCGTCATCCGCAATCCCAATGCCGTATCCACCTGCGGCTGTGGATCTTCCTTCTCGGTCTGATTCCTGACAGATCCGGAACCGGCGGCCCCCCTGTCCGCCGGATCATTTACCCATGCCGGATCGCTTCGTCCGCTGCCCCTCCTGTGGGCTCGAAGTCGCCTGGAATCCGGACAATCCATATCGTCCGTTCTGCTCGCAACGCTGCAAGCTCATCGACCTGGGCGAATGGGCCAGTGAGCGTTATCGCGTCCCGACCGGGGACAGTCCCCCCGAACACAGCCCCGAGCCCGGACGGCCGGCCTGATCGCCCGGGTTACCCGCCCTTTCCACCCCCGAGATGATCGAGCTCGGCTTCAAGCTGCTCGGCGGTATCGGCCTGTTCCTCATGGGCATGGTGCTGCTCACCGACGGCCTCAAGACCTTCGCCGGCGAGGCCCTGCGGCGCGCCCTGGTCCGCTTCACCGGCACCCCGCTCAAGGCATTCGGCTCCGGCACCCTGGTCACCCTGATGGTGCAGTCATCGAGCGCCACCACGGTCACCCTGATCGGTTTCGTCAGCGCCGGCCTGATCACCTTTCCCCAGGCGGTGGGTGTAGTGTTCGGCGCCAGCCTCGGCACGACCGGCACCGGCTGGATCGTCTCGGTGCTCGGGCTCAAGGTCAATTTGGGCTATTACGCACTGCCCCTGGTCGGCATCGGCGCGCTGATGAAGCTGCTCGGGCGCGGTCGCGGCCGCGCACTCGGTCTCGCCCTGGCCGGATTCGGGCTCATATTCATCGGCATCGAGACCCTGCAGGACGGCATGCGCGGCCTGTCCGGCGTGTTCAACCTCGCCGCCCTGCCGGCCAGCGGCCTCATGGGGCATGCACTGGCGATGGCCATCGGCATCGCCATGACCGTCATCATGCAGTCTTCGAGCGCCGCCGCCGCAACCGTGCTCACCGCCCTGCACACCGGCGCAGTCAATTTCGAACAGGCCGCGGCGCTGGTGATTGGTGCCGCAATCGGCACCACCGTCACCGGGGCGCTCGCCGCGATCGGCGGCAGTGTGCCGGCCAAGCGCACCGCGCTGGCGCACGTGCTGTTCAACCTCGCCACCGGACTGATCGCCATCCTGCTCCTGCCCCTGCTGCTGCGGGGAATCGGCCTGGCGCAACGTCACCTCGGCCTCGACCCCGGCGCCATGAGCCTGGCCGCATTCCACACCCTGTTCATCGCCCTCGGGGTAGCGCTGTTCCTGCCCCTGGTGGAGCGGTTCGCACGCTGGATCGAACGAATCTTGCCGGACAAGGGGCCGGTACTCACCCGCCACCTCGACGACACCCTGCTGCAGGCGCCGGCGGTGGCGCTGGAGGCCAGCCGCCGGACGCTGCGCGACATCGCCACGGAAACCTTCGCCACCCTGCAAGCGGTCCTCTCCGGCGCGGCAATCGACGAGACGCGGCGGCAGCGCTTGCATCAGGCCCTCGATGCAACCCAGCAGTTCTTTTCACGCATCCCGCCCCTGGCCGAGGACGAGCCCCTGTCGCAGGCACGGGTGAGCCAGATGCACGCCATCGACCACCTCACCCGCCTGCAATCCCGCCTCACGGCCCCGGCCGGCATGGCCCGCATGGCCCGCATGCGCGCCGAACCCAGCCTCAAGCCGGCGATGGAATACTGCCGGGCCATCCTCGAACGCGCCCGCGGTGAAAACGACATCCCCAACGCCGACGACCGGCTCGCCCTGGAACAGGACGCGCTCGCACTCACCCGCCTGCGCAAGGAAGGACGCCTTACCATCCTGCGCCAGACCGTGGGCGGCGACTGGGGCCCCTTCGAGGCCCTGGAGGCCATGGACGCCATGCGCTGGCTGGAACGCGTGGGCAACCATGCCTGGCGGATCCGTCACTATCTCGACGAGCCCGGCGGCGAGAAAGGCATTGCCCAGCCGCCGCTGGAGGTCGATGAGTGAGGGTATCATCCCGGCCTTGCCCATCCACTCCCCGGCCCTGACCCCGACCATGCGTACCGCATCATTCCTGCTCTGTATCGCGCTGAGCCCCGTCGCATCCGCCAACTGGGGCGAATTCGACCGCGATTTCGACAACGAACGCCCCTGGCGCGAACTGGCAACGCAGTTGCCGGCGTATCCCAGGGCGGAGTCCCTGATCGGCTTCGAGGTCAGTTCCGCCAGCCGCAACCGGCACTTTGTCGACCGCGACTCGATCTCGGTGGGCGAGGATGGCGTGGTGCGCTACAGCATCGTCGTGCGCACCCCGGGTGGCGCGGAAAACGTGCGTTTCGAAGGCATGCGCTGCACCAGCGGCGAACAGAAAAGCTATGCATTCGGCCAGGACGGGCGCTGGACGCAGAACCGGGGCGCGCGCTGGGAGCCGATCAAATCACGCGCGGCCGGCAGCTACCAGCGCGAGCTGTTCTACGGCTATTTCTGCGCCGGCGGCCTGGGCGAGCCCGACATCCGCCGCATCCTGCGCCACCTGCGCGAAGGCGGCTACCGCCCCGAATGAATCCGGACACCCCGCCCGGGCGCGGCATATACCGTGCCTTGCTGGCCACGGTGCTGGTCCTGTCGAGCGTCCCCGTCCTGGCGGCGCAGCGTATCGTCACCCTGGCACCACACCTGACCGAACTCGTGTATGCCGCTGGCGCCAGCGACCGTCTGGTCGGCACGGTCGCGCACAGCGACCATCCCGCTGCCGCGCGCCGGCTGCCGCGCATCGGCGACGCCGCCTCGATCGACCTGGAACGGCTCGTTGCACTGCGCCCCGACCTGATCCTGGCCTGGCGCGACGGCACACCCGCGCATGTGGTGGATCGCCTGCGCCGGCTTGGTCTGCGCGTCGAATCGAGCCACATCGATCGCCTCGACGCCGTGCCGGATGAATTGCGCCGCATCGGCCGCCTCGTCGCCAGCCCGGCATCTGCGGACACTGCAGCAACGGTACTGGAGCGGCGCATCCATGCCCTGCCACGCCCGCAAGGACGTCCCCTCAAGGTGTTCTACCAGATCTGGGACCGGCCGCTATACACCATCGGCGGCGGCCACTTCATCGACGACATCATCCGCCGCTGCGGCGGCATCAACCTGTTCACCGACCTGCGCCAGCCGGCCGCCAGCGTCGATCCGGAGACGGTTCTGGTCCGCGCCCCCGAGGCCATCGTCGCCGCTGCCGATGCCGCCACCGCGGCGCGCTGGTTCGAGACCTGGCGGCGCCAGCCCGGCCTGCCCGCCAGCCGCACCGGCCGTTTCGCCGCCGCGCCGCCGGAGTGGCTCAACCAGCCCGGCCCACGCCTGATCGACGGCGCCGAATGGCTATGCGGAGAATTCACGCGCTGGCGGCAGGAGAAGGCGCCGTAGGGCGGCTCCAGCCGCCAGCCCGGACATCGGGCCGAGGCGCCCGCCGAGCGCACCGGAATTCAGGTTTGCGCCGGGGTCAGCACGGTTGGACGTGCCTCAGCAAGAGGGCCGGGATGATCTCGCGAGGCATGCAGGCCCCGGCTCTCCCGCCGCTGGCTGGCGCAACGCACGATCAGGTCGGCGGTGCACACCAGATTGCGCAGCTCGATCAGATCGTTGCTGATGCGGAAGTTGCTGTAATAGTCATGGATCTCTTCGGTCAGCAGCCGAATGCGATGCGCCGCCCGCTCCAGGCGCTTGTCGGTGCGCACGATGCCGACGTAATCCCACATGAAGCGCCGCAACTCATGCCAGTTGTGCGCGATCACCACCTGTTCGTCGGCATCGGTCACCCGGCTCTCGTCCCAGGCCGGCAGCGCGTGCGCCGGACTCGGCGCCGAAACGGCGATGTCAGCGGCCGCCGCCCGGCCGTACACCAGGCACTCCAGCAATGAATTGCTGGCCAGCCGGTTGGCGCCGTGCAGGCCGGTGCAACTGGTCTCGCCGATCGCGTACAGGTTCGCCAGATCGGCCCGGCCGCGATGGTCGACCACCACACCCCCACAGGTGTAATGCGCCGCCGGCGCCACCGGGATCCACTCCCGGGTGATGTCGATGCCGAGTTCCTTGCAACGCGCGTAGATGGTCGGAAAATGCTCGACGATGAAACGGGCCGGCTGGTGGGTGATGTCCAGATAGACGCAATCGAGGCCGCGCCGCTTCATCTCCAGGTCGATGGCGCGTGCGACGACATCGCGCGGCGCCAGCTCGCCACGCGCATCGTGCCCGGGCATGAACCGCGTACCGTCGGGCAGGCGCAGGGCCGCGCCCTCGCCACGCATGGCCTCGGTGATCAGGAAGGATTTGGCATGCGGGTGATACAGGCCGGTGGGATGGAACTGGACGAACTCCAGGTTCGCCACCCGGCAGCCGGCGCGCCAGGCCATTGCGATGCCGTCGCCAGTGGCGGTGTCGGGATTGGTGGTATAGAGGAATGCCTTGCCGGCGCCACCGGTGGCGAGCACGACGTGCCCCGCGGCGACGGTTTCGACCCGGTCGGCCTCGGTATCGAGCACATAGGCGCCATAGACCCGCCCCTCGGCCAAACCCAGCTTGGGGCCAGTGATCAGGTCGACGGCGATGTGGCGCTCGCGCAGCTCGATGTTCGGCCACTCCGCCAGGCGGGCACGCAGGGTGTCCTGGACGGCACGACCGGTCGCGTCGGCGACATGGAAGATGCGCCGCTGGCCATGCCCACCCTCACGGGTGAGGTGAAAGCCATCGCCCTCACGATCAAAGGCCACCCCCCGCGCCAGCAGCCAGTCGATCGCGGCGGCGCCATGCTCGACCACGAAGCGCACCGTGCCGGCATCACACAGGCCGGCGCCCGCCTCCAGGGTATCGCGCACATGCGCATCGATGCTGTCGCCGGCCTCATGCACCGCGGCGATGCCACCCTGGGCCATGGCGCTGGCCCCCTCGGCGAAACCCTTCTTGGTCAGCATCAACACGCGCAAATGGGTGGGCAGCGAAAGGGCCAGCGTGCAGGCCGCCAGGCCGGAACCGAGGATGAGTACGTCGCAACGGAGCATGGTGGGTCGGAGCCTGAATGCGCGGGTGACAAGGGAGCGGCGCGCCGACGGCGCGCCGGGCCTGTCCCGGTTATACTAGCCCGCCCCGCGAATGGGAAGACCGGCGGCCACCCTCCGGCCTTGCCGCGTCCCATCAGGAACCCGAGATGAGTGAACAGGACAACGACCTCAGCCTGGTCGAGCGCGCCCGCCAGGGCGACAAGCGCGCCTTCGAACGGCTCGTGGAAAAATACCACCGCCGCCTGCTGCGCCTGCTGGCGCGCATGGTGCGCAACCAGGAGGACATCGAGGACATCGCCCAGGAAACCTTCATCAAGGCCTACCGCGCCCTGCCCAGCTTCCGTGGCGACGCCGCCTTCTACACCTGGCTGTACCGCATCGGTGTCAACACCGCCAAGAACCACCTCGCCAGCCGAGGCAAGCATCTGCCCACCGTATCCGAACAGATGTTCGACGAGGACGGTGAACAGGATGAACGATTCGCGGTCGAAGACATCAATACACCGGAATCGGAACTTCTCAGCAAACAGGTGGCCTATGCGGTGAATGAGGCAATCGAGGCCCTACCCGAGGAACTGCGCACCGCGATCACCCTGCGCGAGATGGAAGGGCTGAGTTACGAGGAGATCGCCACAGCCATGAACTGCCCGATCGGCACCGTGCGATCGCGGATTTTTAGGGCCCGGGAGGCCATCGCCGCCAAGCTGCGGCCGATCCTGGGCACGTCTGAAGACACGAGGTGGTAAGCATGAACGCGTCCAACGCCCCAATCCCCCAGGCCCCCGACTCCGCCGGGCCCAGCGAATCGCGGATCTCCGCCCTGTTTGACGACGCGCTCGACGAGACCGAGCGAGCCGCCCTCAAGGGCTGGATCGACACCCCCGACACCGCCCGGCGCTGGCGCGAATACGCCCTGATCGGCGATGCCCTGCGCGGCGATGCCCGGCCCAGCGCCGAATTCATGGCCCGCTTCAACGAACGCCTAGCCGCCGAACCGACCGTGCTCGCCCCCATGCGCCCGGCCACACCGCGCCTGACCCAGACCTACTGGCTGGCCGCCGCCGCCACCGTCGCCGCAGTCACCTGGACGGTACTGAGCGCGGTACCCGAATCGCCTGGCGCGCTACCACTGGCACACGCCCCGTCCGGCGCCGAGCTGCGGCCGGCCGCGTTCCCGATCGAGATCGCCGAACCCGACTTCATGCACTATCTCGCCGCACACCAGGATTTCGCCCACGCCATCGTCCTGCCACCGCAGGACATGCGCTTCACCCCGGTTTCACTGGCGGAGGCCGGCCGATGAGGGCGGCGCTCGCCCTGGCCACACTGGCCACAGCCACCGCGGCACACGCCGACCCCCCCCTGTCCGCGGCGGACGCCTCGATCTGGCTGCAACGCATGGCGGACGCCTCCCGCCAGCTTGCCTACGAAGGCGTATTCGTGCTCGGCCAGGGAGACCGCATCCAGACCCTGCAGGTGGCCAACCGCCCTTCCGGGGGTGGCAAGGAAAGTCGCCTGGTGATCATGGACGGCCAGCCACGCGAAGTACGCTGCCAGCACAGCGAATCGATCAGCCTGGTCAGCGACGGTAGCGGCACCCAGCTCGAAAAACGCAGCAGCACCCGCCACTTTCCCGACCTGCTGCCCGGCAACGCCGCCGGCCTGGCGGAGTGGTATGCCCTGCGCCTGGGCGGCAGCGACCGGGTCGGCGGCCTCGAATGCCAGCAGATCGAACTGGTGCCCAAGGACCGCTACCGCTGGGGCTACCAGCTCTGTGCCGAGAAGAAGACCGCACTGCCTCTGAAGGCAGTAGTGGTCAACGAATCCGGCCAGCCCATGCTGCATTACGCCTTCGCCGAAGTCCGCATCGGCGCCATGCCACGCCCGGCACCACCGGCCCGTCTGCCCGCCAGCGCGGCGGCCAGCATCCGCACCACCCCTGGCGATGCGGTCGAGGTTCGCCAGCTCCCCCCCGGTTTCGAACGTGTCGCCGCAATGAAACGCTCCCTGCCCAACCAGGCCGGCGAAGTCGAGCACTGGGTGTTCAGCGACGGACTCACCCATGTATCGCTGTTCCTGAAGCCGAGCGAACGGCCGGTCGCCGGGGTCAAGGGCAACAGCGCCCGCGGCATGATGAATCTGTTCACCCGCCAGGTCGGTCGATACCAGGCCACCGTGGTGGGCGACGCACCCTGGCCGGCGGTGGAACGCATCGCCACCGGCCTGATCGAACGTTGAGCGGGCACGGGCGATGATCGAAACCGCCGCCCGGGTCACCCGTATCGAGGGCGATACCGCCTGGGTCGTACCCGAATCGCCCGGCCAGTGCGGCGCATGCGGCGGCAAGGGTTGCGGCGCTTCGCTGTTCAGCCGCATGCTGCGTCCGGAAGAACCGGAATACCCGGTCGTCAACGCCATCGCCGCGCGACCAGGCGATGCGGTGGTGGTCGGCCTCGCCGAGGGCGCCCTGCTGCGCGCGGCGGGACTGGGCTACCTGGCGCCGCTGGCATTCCTGTTCGCCGGTACCCTGCTCGGCGCCCCCTTCGGCGAAGCGATGGCCGCCCTGGGCGCCGGCCTCGGCCTTGCCCTGGCGGTGTTCTGGCTGCGTCGCCGGCGTGCGCCACCCGCCCCTGTCCTGCTGCGTCACGGCATGCCGGCCGGCTGCCGGGCGGGCTGACCTCCCCTGAACCCCACCCGAATCCATGATCTAGGAGTACAGATGATGAAACACTGGCTTGCCTGGCTCACACTCTCGCTCGGCCTCGCCACCCCGGCGCTGGCCCAGAACCTGCCCGACTTCACCGTCCTGGCGGAAAAGAACGGTCCGGCGGTGGTCAACATCACCACCACCCAGGAAGCGCGCCGCCGGGCGCGAGGCAACGCGCCGCAGCCCGAGGAAATGTTCGATTTCTTCCGCCGCATGGTGCCGCCTGAAGGGCAGCGCTTCATGCCGCCGCGTCAGGGTCAGGGATCCGGCTTCATCATCAGCGGCGACGGCTACATCCTCACCAACGCACATGTGGTCGACGACGTCGACGAGGTGGTGGTCAAGCTCAACGACCGCCGCGAACTGCGCGCCCGGGTGGTCGGCAGCGACAGCCGCACCGACGTGGCGCTGATCAAGATCGAGGCGAAGAACCTGCCCACGGTAAGGATCGGCGATCCCGCCAGGCTCCGCGCCGGCGAATGGGTGCTCGCCATCGGTGCCCCGTTCGGTTTCGAGAACTCGGTCACCGCCGGCATCGTATCCGCCACCGGCCGATCCCTGCCGCAGGAAAACTATGTACCGTTCATCCAGACCGATGTCGCGGTCAATCCGGGCAACTCCGGCGGCCCCCTGTTCAACATGAAGGGCGAAGTGGTCGGCGTCAACTCCCAGATCATCTCCCGCTCTGGCGGCTACATGGGCCTGTCCTTCGCCATCCCCATCGATGTCGCCATGGATGTCGCCGAACAGTTGAAGGAACGCGGCAAGGTCAGCCGCGGCCGGCTCGGGGTGATGATCCAGGAAGTCACCGCCGACCTGGCCGAATCGTTCGGTCTGGCCAAGCCACAGGGCGCCCTGGTGTCCGAAGTGGAGCCGGGCAGTCCGGCGGAAAAGGCCGGCCTCCAGGTGTCCGACATCATCCTGCGCTTCAACGGCCAGAGCATCGAATCCTCCATCGACCTGCCCCGCCTGGTCGGCGCCAGCCGGCCCGGCAGCCAGGCCACCCTGAGCGTGTGGCGCAAGAAAACGGCACGTGAGATCCGCGTCATCATCGGCGAAATGCCGGACAGCAAGGAAGCGGTCAGCGTCGGCGCCAACCCGCGCAACCAGGCCGGCCTGGTGGTCAGCGCCCTCACCGCCGAGCAACGCAACCGATTCAAGGTCGAGCAGGGCGTACTGGTCGAGGACGCCAGCGGCGCGGCCGCCCGCGCCGGCATCCGCCCGGGCGACGTCATCGTCGCCATCAACAACCAGTCCGTCGCCAGCGCCGACGAGCTCTCCCGCATGCTCAACGACAGTGGCAAGAAGACCGTCGCGGTACTGGTCCGACGCGGAGAACGTTCGCTCTACCTGCCCCTGCGCCTTGACTGAGTTCATCCTGTACGGCCGACCGGACTGCCACCTGTGCGAAGCGATGGCCGCTGCCCTGGCGGCCATCCTGCCGGCGGGCAGCTACCGCCTGCGCACGGTCGACGTGGATAGCGACCCTGAGACCGAACGCCGCTACGGCGCCCGGATCCCGGTGCTGGTCCTCGACGGCGAGGAAGTCTGTCACTATGTGCTGGATCCGGCGCAGCTGGCACGGCATCTGGCCTGAATCGGCCCGCCACCATGCACGTCGACGACATCCAGCCCGGCCGCTACTACAGCAACGGCGCCTATGGCCGGGGCTGGGGCGTACGCCTGGTGCTGACGCGCCAGATCGATTCAGCCAGCGGCCTCGACCGGCTCAGCTACAAGGGCCTTGCCGGCACCTGCCGGCGCCGGCAGGGCGACTGCGACACCACCGAATTCGCGCGCTGGGCCCGGTATGAGGTCCGCCTGAACGAAAACTCCTGGCAGCGGGTGGGCTACTTCGAAGACAGCGCCAAGCCTGGTGACGGCCCCGATTGAATCGGCGGGCGTTGTCCATGCACCGATTCAGCGTTTTTATCCCTCGATAAAAAAACCATAGCTACATCCCGGACAAACCCCGGTAAAGTTTTGTTTTTTGCATTGCACTCAGGAGAGCAGTATGGCCACTCGGGACACCCTGGCGCCCCGCCTTGCCGCCACCACCGGCGCCGAAGCCCTGTACAACCTGGCGCGCGAGGCCTTCGATGCCCCCGCCGATCTCGGCTATGCCATGGAGATCCTGTCCAGCGCGGCGTTCACCGGCGATGCCGGCGCCAAGGGCGTGCTCGACGACATCTCCGGCAATGCCATGTTCACCAACGACTTCATCTGCTGCGCGTTCGGCTACAAGGCCCTGAATGACGCCGCCAAGGCGGAGGAGATGCTCGGCCAGGGCCAGGACTTCGCCATGAGCGGCGAGGAAAAGGTGGCCGTCGGTGTCGGCCAGATGCTGGTCTCGGGCGATGCCGCCGCAGCCGCCAAGACCCTGGGCGCGGCGCTCAAGGAGATCTCCACCACCGAGGAGCTCTATGGTCTGGCCAAGGTGGTGGCCGGCCAGATCAAGGATGCCGCACTGGCGGGCCAGATCTTCGACAAGATCAAGGGCAAGGCCGGTCGCGCCGCAGACTTCGCCCGTCTGGCCAAGACTGTCGCTGGCGACCTTGGTGACAAGGTCCAGGCCGTGGCCGTCATCCAGGAAGGCGCGGCCAAGTACACCGCCCCGGCCGACCTGATCGCCCTGTCCGGCGCCATGGCCGAAATCGATCCGGCCGCCGCCAGCGCGCTCTATGACAAGGCACTCGAATCCGCCAAGGATTTCACCGCCCTGATGCAGGTACTCAACGCGGCCGGCGACAATCCCGAATTTGCCCGCGCAGTGCTGACCAAGGCCGGCGCGGTCGCATCCGCCAGTACCGACCTGATCCAGCTTGCCGACGTGTATGCCGGTCTTGGCGATACCGCCGGGGTGGCCGACATGCTGACCAAGGCCGAGGAGGCCGTGGCCAACCTGGACGAGATGCGGCGTGTGGCCGATGCGGTCAACAAGCACCTCGCCGCGGACGCCGCGCGCGTCGAGCGGGTCGCAACCAAGCTGGCCAAGCGCGAGGCCAACCAGGCCAAGTACGTCGAGATCCAGAACGAAGAAGCCAAGTGCAAGACCGCCAAGCAGTTCATCGCCCTGGCCGACCGGGTCATGGCCGATCTCGACGATGCCGCCTATGCCGCCAAGCTGCTGGCCGCCGCGGAGGAGATACTGCGCGGCGACGGCTTCAGCTTCAGCCGCTTCAAGCCGCTCATCCTCGGCGTCGACCGTCTCGGCGACAAGGACTGGCTGGGTCGTCTGCTCGATGAAAGCCTGGCCACCGCCAGCGACTTCGTATGGTTCCGCGAGGTGGTGATGACCGCCGCACGCGAACTGAAGGATGCCGAATTCGGCCGCGCCCGCGCCCGCGCCATGTGCGACGCGCGCGCCGCCCAGTCGGGCGACAACCCCTATGACTGGACCAAGCTGGCCGAAGTGGCGCAGACCGCGCTGGGCGATGCCGCCAGCGCCTCCAACCTGCTTGCCGAAGCCGCCAGGCGCGCCCGTGACCATTTCGCCCTGGCGTTGATCGGCCGGCTCTATGCCGAACTGGGCGACGAATCCACCGCCCGCGCCATGTATGCCAAGGCCGTGGAGAGCTGCACATCGGCCGAGGCCTGTGTGCAACTGGCCCGGCGCATGAAGGAATACGGCCTGTCCGGCGCCGGGATCGGCGAATACATGACCGGCTGCGGCGCCCGCCTCGCCTCGGCGCACGACAAGCTGGCCTGGGCGGAAGGCATCGCCGACCTGCTGCTCGACCCGGACTGGGCCGAACGGGCCTATGCCAGCATCGCCGCCAGTTTCGGCGACCCGCTGGGCAACAAACGTTTCGAGCGCAGCCGCCAGATGCGTGTGGGCTACCGCTTCTTTGGCACCGGCGTGCAGGCACACTGAAAGCGGCTTTTCCGCGCCAACGGCCGGGCCACCTCCCGGCCGTTGGCATTTGCGCGGCCGGACGCCCGGAACCTTCAGGTAAAATCGCGCCATTTTCCAGAATGGATGACGGGATCGAGGCATGGCCGAGGACAGCGATCTCGAACGCACCGAACCTGCGTCGGACCGAAAGCTCCAGGAGGCACGCCAGCGCGGCAACATCCCGCGCTCGCGCGAACTGGCCACCTTCGCCGTGCTGGTCGGCAGCGGCGCCGTGGTGGCATTCTCGGGCGCATTCATCTACGAGCAGCTGCGCCGCATGCTCACCAACACCCTGTCCTTTGGCCATGCCGACGTCGCCGACACGGGGCTCATGCTCACCACACTGGGCGAGGCAGGCCACGATGCCATGCTGGCCCTGATGCCCATCATGCTGGTGGCGATCGTCGCCGGCATCGCGGCCAACCTGATGATATCGGGCTGGAACCTCACCTTCGAGGCCCTGCAACCCAAGTTCGACAAGATCAACCCGTTTCCCGGCATCAAGCGGATGTTCTCCACCCATGCCCTGGCCGAACTGGTCAAGGCGGTGCTGAAGAGCGGCGTCATCGCCGGCGCCGCGATCTGGATGATCTGGCTGCAGCGCTACGACATCCTGTCCCTGTCTTCCGAGGCATTCGAGTCGGCCATGCCCCATTTCGGCGAGATCGTGCTGTACACCTACCTTGCCGCCGCCGCAGCCTATGCCCTGGTGGCGGCGATCGACGTACCCTTCCAGCTCTGGGAATATGCCCGCAACATGCGCATGACCAAGGAAGAGGTGCGGCGCGAGAGCAAGGACACCGATGGTGACACGCAGCTCAAGGCGCGCATCCGCAGCCTGCAGCGCGAGCAGGCGCGGCGGCGGATGATGGCGGCGGTACCACAGGCCGACGTGGTGGTGACCAACCCGCTGCACTTTGCCGTGGCGCTGAAATACGAGGATCGCAGGATGGCCGCGCCGCAAGTGGTGGCCAAGGGCTCGCAACTGGTGGCCGAACGGATCAAGGAGATTGCCCGCGAGCACCGGGTACCCATCGTCGAGGCGCCACCCCTGGCGCGCGCCCTGCACCGCCACGTCGAGGTCGGCGACACCATCCCCGCCACCCTGTTCACCGCCGTGGCGCAGGTGCTGGCCTACGTATACCAGCTCAACAACCAGCTTGACCCCGCCCTGCCCGAAGACTGGCAGGTACCGGCCGAGCTCGACCCGGGCGCGCCGGCATGAACCGCACGCGCCTGAATTTCGGCCCCCGGCATGGCTGACACCCTTGCCACTGGCCTGAAGTGGCAGCGCCTGGCTGCGCCGGTGCTGGTGATCCTCATCCTGGCGATGATGATCCTGCCCTTGCCACCCCTGATGCTGGACATGCTGTTCACGTTCAACATCGCGCTGTCGATGATCGTCCTGCTCATCGCCCTGTACACCCTGAAGCCGCTCGAATTCTCGGTGTTCCCCACCGTGCTGCTGATGACCACCCTGCTGCGGCTGTCGCTCAACGTCGCATCCACCCGCATCGTACTGCTGGAAGGCCATACCGGCCCGGACGCGGCCGGCAAGGTGATCGAGGCATTCGGCCATTTCCTGGTCGGCGGGGACTACGCGGTTGGTCTGGTGGTGTTCATCATCCTGGTGCTGATCAACTTCGTCGTCATCACCAAGGGTGCCGGCCGCATCGCCGAGGTGTCGGCGCGCTTCACCCTCGACGCCATGCCGGGCAAGCAGATGGCCATCGACGCCGACCTCAATGCCGGCCTGATTGGCGAGGAGGAGGCCCGCCGCCGCCGTGCCGAGATCGCCCAGGAAGCGGATTTCTACGGTTCCATGGACGGTGCGTCGAAATTCGTCCGGGGTGATGCCATCGCCGGCATCATCATCATGCTGATCAACATCATCGGCGGCCTGATCATCGGCGTGCTGCAACACGACCTCAGTTTCGCGCAGGCGGCCCAGACCTACACCCTGCTCACCATCGGCGACGGTCTGGTGGCCCAGGTGCCGGCGCTCATCATCTCCACCGCCGCAGGCATCGTGGTCTCCCGGGTCTCCACCGAGCAGGACCTCAACGAACAGCTGCTCGGCCAGATGTTCGGCCGGCCGCAGGCGCTGTTCCTCACCGCCGGCATCATCGGCCTGCTCGGCATCCTGCCCGGCATGCCGCATGTCGCATTCCTCACCATGGCCGGCATCCTCGCGGGCGCCGCCTACTGGCTCGGCCAGCAATCCCGGGCCGAGGAGCGGCGGGCGGAGGTGGAGGTGCCGCCACCGGTGGCGACGGAGCCGGAAGAAGTGGGCTGGCACGACGTGGCGCCGGTCGACCGTCTCGGCCTCGAAGTGGGCTACCGCCTCGTGCCCCTGGTCGACCGCGGCCAGGACGGCGAACTATTGAAGCGCATCCGCGGCATCCGCAAGAAGATCGCCCAGGACCTCGGCTTCCTGGTGCCGCCGGTGCACATCCGCGACAACCTGCAACTCAAGCCCAACGCCTACCGCATCACCCTCAAGGGGGTCACGGTGGCGGAAAACGAGGCGGTGGTGGGCAAGTTTCTCGCCATCAACCCCGGCCGGGTGTTCGGCAACGTGCAGGGCCAGGCCACCACCGACCCGGCCTATGGCCTGCCCGCCACCTGGATCGACGTCAACCAGCGCGAGCAGGCGCAGACCTTCGGATACACCGTGGTCGACGCCGGCACGGTGATTGCCACCCACCTGTCCAAGATCATCCACGACCACGCCCCGGAACTGCTCGGCCGCGAGGAAACCCAGCAGTTGCTCGACCATGTCGGCAAGGACGCGCCCAAACTGGTCGAGGATCTCACCCCGAAGCTGCTGCCGCTCACCACCATCCAGAAGGTGTTGCAGAGCCTGCTGGAGGAAAAGGTGCACATCCGCGACATGCGCACCATCCTCGAATCCCTGGCCGAGCACGCCAGCCGCAGCCAGGACCCGGACGAGCTGACCACGGCGGTAAGGGCCACACTCGGCCGTGCTATCATCCACGAAATATTTGGAGGAGCCCAAGAATTGCAGGTAATGGCGCTGGAGCCTGGCCTGGAACAGATCCTCATGCAGGCCGTTGGCAGTCGCGGCGAGTCGGGCGTCGGCCTCGAGCCCGGCCTGGCCGAACGACTGGTGCGTGGATCGGTACAGGCCGCCGAACAGCAAAACAACAACGGCCAGCCGGCGGTGCTGCTGGTGCCGCCCGCCATCCGCACCCTGCTGTCACGTTTCCTGCGCCGCTCGGCCCCCAACCTGCACGTGGTCTCGCATGCAGAAGTGCCGGATAGCAAGACCATCAAGGTCGTATCGCTGATCGGCCAGGCCGCATGATCAAGAAATTCCACGCCTCCACCACGCGCGATGCCCTGCGGGCGGTACGCGACGCACTGGGCGCCAACGCCATCATCCTGTCCAATCGGCCGGTGGAAGGCGGCGTGGAAATCATCGCCGTGGCCGACCTCGACATGGCCGCGCTCACCGAGAATGCCGAACCGGTCACCACCTTCCGCCAGCGACCGCGGTCGGCGCCCCCCTCGCCGGCCTACGCCGAGGCCGCCTCCAGCGCCTACCGCCAGACCCAGGCCGAGGCCCGCCGCGCGCCCCCGGCCGAACCGGTCGAGCCGGCCAATATCGCCCAGCCCTCGCCATTCGTAAACCCGCGCCCCACCATCCGCCCGGCCAGCGACTACGATCAGGCCAACCTCACCTCGTTCACCGAATACCTCGCCCAGCGCGAGGCATCGACCATCCGCCCCACTCCGGCGCGGCAAAACCGGCCCGCCCCGCGCCCGGCGCCGGCGGCGGAAAGCCGCCCGACGCCCGCCCGGCCGCCCCAGCTTCCACAGCAGCCCGCCGACAACTCACCGGTGATGCAGGAACTGGCGCGCGAGGTCCGCATCCTGCGCGCCCTGGTGGAAGGCCAGCTGGCGGGGCTGGCCTGGGGCGAGGCGACGCGCAGCGACCCCAACCGGGGCGAGGTGATGAAGCGTCTCCTGGCGGTGGGTTTCAGTCCCGCCCTGACACGGCAGCTCCTGGAGAAGATGCCCGCCGGCCAGAGCCTGGAAAAGGTCATGAAATGGGTGCGCGCCGCGCTTGCGCACAACCTGCGCGTAGCCGACCCGACCGAGGATCTCATCGATCGCGGCGGTGTATTCGCCCTGGTCGGTCCCACCGGTGTCGGCAAGACCACCACCGTGGCCAAGCTCGCCGCGCGGGCGGTGCTCAAGCACGGCGCGGCACGGGTGGCCATGGTCACCACCGACAGCTACCGGATCGGCGCCCAGGACCAGTTGCGCATCTACGGCCGCATCCTGGGCACGCCGGTGTTCGCGGTGCGCGACGAGAACGAGCTCGAACTCACCCTGCTCGATCTGGCCGGCAAGCATGTGGTGTTCATCGACACCATCGGCATGAGCCAGCGCGACCGCCGCGTCGCCGAACAGATTGCAATGCTGAGCGGCGATGGCAAGGAAGGCGTGCACCGTTTGCTCTTGCTCGGCGCCCCCTCGCAAGGCATCACCCTCGAAGAGGTGGTGCGCGCATACAGCGGCCCGGGCCTGACCGGCTGCGTGCTGACCAAGATCGACGAGGCGCTCACCTTCGGCCCGGTGCTGGACACCGTGATCCGCCACCAGCTGCGCATCCATTACGTCACCAACGGCCAGCGTGTCCCGGAAGACCTGCATCTGGCCAATGGCCTGTACCTGGTCGACCGCGCATTCCGCCTGGGCGGCAGCGACCCGGTATTCGTGCCCGAGGAAGAGGACTACCCGGTGCTGGTGGCCGCAGCCGAAAGCCAGAACCCGGGCCGCCAGGGCTCCTTCGACGACCAGGACCAGGGAGCATTCGGTGCCACCGGCTGAATCCAACGACCAGGCCAGCGGCCTGCGCCGCCTGCTCGCGGAACGACCAAGCTTCCGCGCCGTTGGCCTGTTCGGTCCCGACCCTGCGCTCAACGCGCTGGCCGGAGCGAGTCTCGCATTCGCCCTGGCGCGGCGCGGTGACCGGGTCTGGGTGCTCGACGAGGCCGTACCGCCCGCCAACGTGGCCACCCAGCTCGGTCTGGTCCCCCGCGCCGGCCTGGCCGAGCTGGCGCGCGGCGAAGCCGGCCTGTCCGACATCCTCGCCACCGGCCCCGGCGGCATCCAGGTCCTGGCCGCCCAGCAATCCTCCGCCTGGCTGCGCGAGATGGGCGAACGACGCTGGATGCGCCTGGGCGAGTCGGCCGCGGCCCAGCCGCCCGACTGGCTGCTGCTCGCCGCGCCAGGAGAGTCCGCGCACAGCCTGGCCCACGCCGCTCCACTCAAGCTGCTGCTCCTGCCCGCGGCCAGGAACCGCCTCGCCGAGGCCTATGCCAGCCTCAAGGCGGCCCACCAGATCCAGCCGGACGGCCAATGGCTGGTATTGCGCCTGAATGCCGGCGACCCGCAACAATCGGCGGCGCTATTCACCAGCCTGGCCGACACCGCCCGCCGTTTCCTGGAGATCGCCCCGGTCGATCTCGGCGCGGTGCCGCGCGACGACAAACTCGAACTGGCCGCGCGCAGCATGCGCCCCATCCTCGAGGTATCCCCTGCCTCTCCGGCGGCGAGCGCGTTCCGCGCCGTAGTCGAGCACCTGGGTGAACATGCCGCCAGCCTGCCGCCCCGGCTCGAACTCGACCTGGATGCATT
>CAZOZD010000003.1:0-8632 GCA_964584195.1 uncultured Burkholderiales bacterium | reverse complement strand
CTGCTCGCCCCACCTTCCCTGGACACACCCCATGTCGGACCTGGAAGGGTCTACGGCTAAGCCCCCGTCCATCGGCGAACTGCTGCCGCTGGTCAAGCGCATCGCCTATCACCTGATGAGCCGGCTGCCCGCCAGCGTCGAGGTCGATGACCTCATCCAGGCCGGCCTGATCGGCCTCATGGAGGCGATCGAACGATTCGACGACAACCAGGGCGCCCATTTCGAGACCTACGCCACGCAACGCATCCGCGGCGCCATGCTTGACGAGCTGCGCGAGGCGGACTGGGCCTCGCGCTCCGTGCGTCGCGCCGCGCGCCAGATCGAGAATGCAGTGCACGTATTGCAACAGCGGCACGGCCGCCCCCCCAGCGAGGGCGAGATCGCCGCCGAACTCAAGCTGCCGATCGGCGAGTACCATACCCTGCTCGGCGAGACCCGTGGCGCCCAGCTCGTCTACTACGAGGACCTGGCCGATGACGAAGGCTTTCTCGAACGCTTCGTCGAGGAAAGCGGCGACAATCCATTCGAGGCTCTCGCCGGCGAAGGCTTCCGCCGCGCCCTGGTGGAAGCGATCGCTGCCCTGCCGGAACGGGAAAAGCTGCTCATGGGCCTGTATTACGAACACGACATGAACTTCAAGGAGATCGGCGCCGTGCTCGATGTCACCGAATCGCGCGTATGCCAGCTGCACGGCCAGGCCGTGGCGCGTCTGCGCAGCCGCCTGCGCGACTGGATCAAGGGCTGAATCCGGCATGGACATCATCAGCATCCTCGGCCTCGGCCTCGGCCTCGCCGCCATCCTGGTCGGCCAGGTACTCGAAGGCGGGCACATCGGTTCCCTGCTCCAGATCACCGCATTCCTCATCGTCATCGGCGGCACCGCCGGCGCGGTGATGCTGCAAAGCTCTCTGCGGGTATTCCTCGATGGGCTGTCCATGCTGCGCTGGGTGTTCCAGCCACCGGTCGCCGACCCGCAATACGTGCTCGACCAGATCCTCGACTGGAGCCACCACGCCCGGCGCGGTGGCCTTCTCGCCCTGGAGTCGCACATCGACCGGCAGACCGACCTGTTCCAGCGCCGCGGCCTGCAGATGCTGGTCGACGGCGCCGAACCGGAAACCCTGCGCGACACCCTCGAAATGGAACTGCAAGGCTACGAGATGCATCATCACGAAGCCGCCAGGGTCTGGCTGGCGGCCGGCGGCTACGCCCCCACCATCGGCATTCTCGGCGCGGTGATGGGCCTCATCCACGTCATGGAAAACCTGTCCGACCCCTCCAAGCTCGGCAGCGGCATCGCCGTCGCATTCGTCGCCACTATCTACGGCGTCGGCAGCGCCAATCTGGTGTTCCTGCCCATCGCCAACAAGCTCAAGCACCACGTCAACCGCCTGGTACGGATCAGGGAAATGTACATCGCCGGCATCGTCGCCATCGCCAACGGCGAAAACCCAAGGATCATCGAAGCAAAACTGCAGGGGTACCTGGTATGAACCTGAAAACCTCTTTGAACCACAGAGTCACAGAGAACACAGAGAAAAACAGAGGCTTGTTCAAACCGGCGCCCCCGAAGCGGGATGCTGGCGCTTTCCTAATAAGCCTGAGTTTTCAAGAACCTCTGTGTCTCTGTGGTGAGGAATTTAGGCTGAATTGAGAGCATCATGCGCCGCAAACGCGAGGAAGAACCCGAGAACCTGGAACGCTGGCTGGTCTCCTACGCCGATTTCATCACCCTGCTGTTCGCCTTCTTCGTGGTGATGTATGCCATCTCATCGCTCAACGAAGGCAAGTATCGCGTACTGTCCGACTCGCTCATGAGCGTATTCCGCGAGCAGCCCGGCAGCCCGCGCGTGGTGCCACTGGATGCGCGCAGTCGCGACATCCTGCCCGGCAGCGGCCGCCCCATCGGCCAGGCCGGGGAGCCCGGCGGCGCCGGCGACACCCGGGAAGAAGCCATGAAGCAAGCCGCGCGCAGCCTGATGAGCGAACTGGCCCCTCTGGTCCAGCAAGGCCAGGCGCGGGTGGAACAGACCGCGCAGGGCATCTCGGTCGAGCTCAGCGCCAGCACCCTGTTCGCCAGCGGCGAGGCCGCCCTGCAAACTGCCGCCACGCCGGCCCTGGTGGCGGTGGCGCGGGTGCTGGCCGACATGGACAACGACATCCGGGTCGAAGGCCATTCCGACAACATACCCATCAACGCGCCCAACTACCCTTCCAACTGGGAGCTGTCCTCGGCCCGCGCCGGCACCGTGGTGCGCCTGCTCAGCGAACGCGGTGTCGCGGGCGAGCGCCTCACCGCGGTCGGCCACGCCGACACCCGGCCAATCGACAGCAATGCCAGCGCCGATGGCCGGGCCCGCAACCGGCGGGTGAACATCCTCATCCTCCGTGATCCGGGCTGATCGCCTCCCGATCCAGCCATTCCACCCGATACAGCGCCTCACGGCTGCCCACCTCGATGCGTTTGCGCACCCGCAGCCGGATCCCGGTCGCTCCCCGCGCCAACACCAGCGCCTCGCCGGGCGAGAATGTCATTCCGGCCTCGCACAGCAGCAGGCTGCGCCCGGCATGGGCCCTCGCCAGCAACCCCATCGCATCCGGCCTTTCGCCATTGCGGATGCGGACCGGCATGAACGGGCCGGACAAGCGCTGCACACCCAGGTTCAGGCGATCCCCCGCCGGCAGGCTGAACCAGCGCAACACACCCACCTCCCAGCCGCCCCCCTCGATGCGGCAGAAACCGACCAGATCCCCCACCTCGATACCGGCCACCAGCGTGGCCGCGAGGCTCAATGACACCCCTCCGGGACCGCTGTCGATCAGGTGGGCACGTGGAAACCCGGCCATTTCCCCCCCTCTCGATGACTTCCGCCAGTGCCGCCAGGCCGAAGCAGACCGCCTGCTCCGGTGACCGATCGCCCCGCCGCCGCACACCGCGGCGATAGCGGGCCCCACTCCAGCGCAAGCGCAAGCGCTGCAGGAACTGGCCGTAACGCGCCACCGCCTCCGGGTCGCGTGCCGCACGACCACCCCCCAAGGCCTGATGGGCAAGGATGAGTGCCAGCTGCCTGACCAGCGGCGTGGTACGCAAGGACATGTCCCAGCCCGGCTCGCGCGCCTTCAGGAGCAGCGGCCGGGGGGGCGAATCGTCCTGGAGATCGACCACGAAAACCCCCGGCGGCGCGACACGCGCCGGCAGCCGCTCGACCAGATGGGCAAACAGGCGGGCCAGATCGAACAGCCAGGGCAACTCGTGGCGCGGCATGCGTGCCGGATCAGCGAGCTCGATAAGCAGGATGGACAGGTACAGCTCGGCCAGCGATTCCTCCTCCACCGGTGCGGCGGGGCGCTCCAGCCATTCCCGTGCCTCGGCGAGCCGGTAGGCCTGATGCAGGTCACGCCAGAATCCGCGCGGCAACGGCTGGTGCATCGCGGCGCGGAGCTCGGCGATCCGGCGCAGCATCCGCATCAGTTCGCGCGTGACATCGAACGGCGAAGCGGCACCGAAGTGACGCGACGGACGCACTCCTGAATCGGCCAGCACATGCTTGCACATATGCGCGACCTCCTCGCACAGGCGCAATGCAAGCTCCAGGCGCGCCCGCCATTCCCGGTCCGGGGGCAGGAGCACGCGCGTCAGTAGCGGACCGACCCCGTCCAGCCAGCGCTCGCGCCAGCCCCGACTCGCGGCGAGCAGATGCAAGCGATGCTCGATCGGCACCGGATTACGGTTCCCAGCCAGCATGCATTCCAGCAGACGCGCGACCGCCACCTCCCCGCCAGGCTCCAGACCGGCCAGCCAGGCATCCACTTGTCCTGGCCGGGTGGACAAGTTTATAGTCCCGGCCACATCCGGGTCCGGCAGGTTGAACTCCAGGCGCATGGCGGTGGGGTGCGCTCCCGGCGCGATTCATGGGCAGCCGCCATTATCCCGGAATCGCGCCGGCGCGGACCCGGGGCCCGAACCCCGCCGTCAAAACGCTGTCCATGTTTCATCTTTCCCCGGATGACCGCCCCATGTTCCGAATCCTTGTCGCCCGCCTGCTGCTGCCGCTCGGTCTGGCCCTGTTCCTGCCCGCCGCCGCCGCATTCACCCTGGTCGACACCCAGGGCAAGACCCACCGCCTGAGCGAATACCAAGGCAAATGGGTGCTGGTCAACTTCTGGGCGACCTGGTGTCCGCCCTGCCTGGAAGAGATCCCCGATCTGGCCGCCCTGCACGCCAACCCGCGCAACAATCTCGTGGTACTGGGGGTGGCACTGGACTACCGCGACCCTGCCGAGATCGAGCGTTTCGTCCAGCGCCTCAAGATCAACTACCCCATCATCCTGGGCGACTACAAGATGGCGGAACAGGTCGGCCCGGTACGCGGCCTGCCCACCACCTACCTGTTCAACCCGCAGGGCAAGGTCGTCGCCTACAATGTCGGCGCCCTGACCCGCACCGCGGTCGAGTCCTATATCCGCGACCGCAAACCACAAGGCGGCCCCTCCCGCTGAGCCGCCGGATCACGAAGAAGAGAAAGACCCATGCGCTGGATATCGATGCTGCTGCTCAGTGGACTCATCGCGCTCACCTCCATGCACGCCCGGGCCGAAACGCGCGACCCCTATCGCCACTTCTTCAGTCCCAAGCTGGGTGACCTGGCCGACGACCTCGACCAGGCCCGCGCCGAGGGCAAGACCGGCGTACTGCTGATGTTCGAGATGGACGACTGCCCGTTCTGCACCCGCATGAAGGAAACCGTGCTCAACCGCCCGGCGGTGCAGGACTGGTACCGCCAGCATTTCGTCAGCTTCAGCATCGACGTCAAGGGTGACGTACCCATCACCGACTTCAAGGGCCGCACCACCAGCGAGAAGGCATTCGCCCTGGAACAGCGCGCCCGCGCAACACCAGTCTTCATCTTCTACGGCCTGAACGGCGAGCCGCTCACCCGCTTCACTGGCGCCACCCAGACCCCGGATGAATTCATCCTGCTCGGCCGCTATGTGGTCGAGGGACGGCACCGCGAGATGCCGTTCAACGTATACAAGCGCCAGCACGCCAGCGCAAAATGAGACTGTCCATGCCGTGTCCGGCCTGCCTCTGGTCCGGCCTGCTGCTGGCCAGCGCGCTGCTGCTGGCTCCGGCATCGCATGCGCTCACCCTGGACGAGACCCTCGCCTACGCCGGACAGCCCCACCCCGAGCTCGACGCCGTCCGTGCGGGGATCGAGCTGGCGCGCGCCGAGGCCGAGCTCGCCGCCAGCCTGGACACATTCACACTCAGCCTGGAAGGCGCCCTGCGCAGCGGTCGCAACCGCCTCAACGACGACCGTTTTGCACCCGACCACATGCTCCGTCTGGGCCTGCGCAAACCCTTGTGGGATGGCGGCCGCACCCGTGCCGGCCAGACCGCGGCCGAACTCGAGGCCGGCGCCGCCGAGACGCGCCTGCTTGATGCCCGGGCGCAACGCCGGCTCACCCTGATGAGCCGCTTCTTCGACGTACTGCTCGCCGACCTGCACCTCACCGCCCATGAAGAATTCACCGCCTCGGCCTGGGTCAACTGGGACAACGGCCGTGAACGGGCGCAACTGGGCGAGTTGAGCCCAGTTGTCATGGCCGAACTGGAATCCCGCTTCCAGGACCGCCGCGCGCTGCGCAACCAGGCCCAGCGCCAGGCACGCGAAAAACGCGCCCTGCTCGCCCAGGCCATGAACCGCCCCGAGCAGATCCCCGGCGCGCTGGTTGAACCCGGGCTTGCCAGCAACGACCGCCCCCTGCCCGACTTCGCCGCCCTGTGGCCGATGCTGGAGGAGCACAATCCATTGCTCAAGGCCAAGCGGCAGCAACTGGCCGCCGCCGAGCAGCGGCTGACGGCGGCGCGGCTGGAGGCCCACCCCAGCCTGAGCCTGGAGGCCGAGGCCGCCGCATACAGCCGCGACACGCTCACCCGCGACACCCTGCGCGCCGGCATCCATCTATCCTGGCCCATCCTGTCCGGCCGGCGCGACGAGGCCGGCGCTGCCCGCGAGCGGGCCCGGCTGGCCGCGCTGCGCGCCGAACACGATGCATTGCGCCTGGAGCTGCGCCAGGCCCTGCTGGAGACCTGGGAAGAGATCAACCAGCTGCGCGGCAGCGAACGCCCTGCGGCCGCCGCGCAGACCGCGTTTCGTGACTGGGCCCTGGAACGCGCACGCGGCGAATATGAGCTGGAACTCAAAACCAATCTCGGCAGCAGCATGGCCGAGACCCAGGCCGCCAAGCTGCGCCAGCGCGCCGTCGAATACCGCCTCGCCCTGGCCTGGGAACGCCTGGCCGGCCTGATCGGCGCCGATCCATCGCAAATCGACCGGAAGGAATCCAAGCCATGAACCGAGTCGCCCACGCCATTCGCCGTTCCACTGCCCGGATGACGCTCGCTCTCCTGTTGGCTGCACCGATCAACGTCAGCGCCAGCGAGATTGCCGCCAGCCTGGCCTGGAGCCAGCGCGTGGAACTGTCCACTGCCGCCGCCGGGGTTGTCGAGCGGGTATTGGTGCAGCCCGGCCAGAATGTCCGCCAGGGCGAACTGCTGCTCGCCCTCGACTCCACCGCCGCACGTGCCGCCGTGGCCGAGGCCCGCGCGGATCTCGATCGCCTGCAGCTTGAGGCCGACGATGCCGCCGCCGAGCTGAAACGCGCCGAGGAGCTGTACGCCCGCACCGTCACCTCCACCACCGAACTCGACGCCGTCCGCCTGCGCCAGGCCCGCGCCGCCGCCCTGCTCGCCGCCGCCCAGGCCCGCCTGGAGCGCACCCGCCGCCAGCTCGACGAGACCGAACTCAAGGCCCCATTCGACGCCATCGTCCTCGACCGCCAGGCCCAACCCGGCCAGGTGGTGGCCACCGCCTGCCAGCCCCCCGCCCTGATCACCCTGGCGCGCGCCGACGAACTCCTGGCCGAAGCCGTCATTCCGGCCAGTGCCCGTGCCCGTCTCAAGCTCGGCCAGACCATCGGCGTGCAGACCGGCGGCCAGAACCTGCGCGGCGTGGTGCAAGCGATCCGCCATGAACGCGACGGCCGCTGGCGCATCGAGGTACGCATCCCCGCCACCGGCCAGCTCGTGCCCGGACAGGCCGCCAGCCTGCGCCTGCCCTGACGTCACTTCACTTGTCACTTGTCAGCGACTTTTCCACCCGTCTGATCGCCTGGCAGCGCGCGCACGGTCGCCATGACCTGCCCTGGCAGGTACGCGACCCCTATCGGGTGTGGCTGTCCGAGATCATGCTGCAGCAGACCCGGGTGGACACCGTGCTGCCCTATTACCGGCGCTTCCTGGAGCGCTTCCCGGATATCAATAGTCTCGCCGACGCCGATGTGGATGCGGTGCTCGGGCAATGGAGCGGCCTTGGCTACTACGCCCGCGCCCGCCATCTGCACGCCGCCGCGCGCCGCATCGTAAGCGAGCACGGCGGCCGCTTTCCCGTGGATGTCGAACGACTGGCCGAACTGCCCGGCATCGGCCGCTCCACCGCCGCCGCCATTGCCGCGCTTGCGTTCGGGCAACGTGCGGCCATCCTGGACGGCAACGTCAAACGGGTGCTGTGCCGGGTATTCGGCATCGAAGGCTGGCCCGGTCTGGGCCCGGTCGAGCGGCGCCTGTGGCATCTCGCCGAATCCATGCTGCCGGACCGGAACGAATCCATCGCCGCATATACCCAGGGCCTGATGGATCTCGGCGCCGGCCCGTGCCAGCGCAAGCACCCGGATTGCCGACGCTGCCCGTTCGCCAGCGACTGTGTCGCCCACCGCGAGGGGCGCACCGATGAACTGCCGGCACCCCGCCCAGCGAAACGTCTGCCGGAGAAGACCGCAGCATTCACCGTGTTGATCGATGCACACAGCGTACTGCTCGAAAAACGCCCGCCACACGGCATCTGGGGCGGCCTGTGGAGCCTGCCGGAGACAGCCCCCGAAGTCGGTGCCGAAGCACACGCCGCCGCCCTGGGTTACCGCGCCCGCCTGATCGCCGAGCCCGCGCCGATCGAACACAGCTTCAGCCACTTCAAGCTGCGCATCCAACCCCGGGTATGCATGCTCATCGAGCCCGCCCCGAACTGCGAGGAACCCGGCCGGATCTGGCTGCCTCTGGATGCGCTTTCCGGCGCAGCCCTTCCGGCACCTGTGCGCCGCATCCTGGATGCATGGCGAGGCTGAAAACGCCCGGCCTCATGCAGTAGTGTCGACCCGATTGCCCAGATGCGGCGGATTGCTCGCCGGCCGGGCCGCGCCCTCCAGCAATTGCATGACGCTCCTCGACTCCGCTTCCATGCGGCTCTTCAGCAAGGCCATGTTCAACTCGGTGGCCTGTACCGATTGCCGCATCGCCAGCACGGTGGCGGCAAGGCTTGCGCTATCCATGGCATCCCCGTTTCAAGACCATCTTCCTCCCTTATCGTCCGGCCGCGCGAAAACTTGATGCCTGGCGACATCTGCCGAAGGCCGACGGATTGAGCCGTGCTTGATATGAATGTACCATCGGCCACGCCTGTGGTCCTGTCCACCGGCAATGAACGGGCCATACCGCTGCCTTTCAATCCTCAATCGCACGGGAGCTTCTTGCAAAACCCACCGTCTGATCGATTTTTCTTGCCGCACGGTGGGC
>CAZOZD010000002.1:932-30406 GCA_964584195.1 uncultured Burkholderiales bacterium | reverse complement strand
GCGCACATCGACACCATGTTCGCTGAACCGGCGCGCCACATCGTAGAGCAGGCCCGGGCGATCGCCGGCGACCAGGGTGAGCAACCATTCGTCACGCCCCTCGATGCGGGTCAGGTCGATGCGCGGCTGCAACGGAAAGGCCCGCAACTGCCGCGACAGACGGCCGCCGGAAAGCTCGGCCAGCGGCTTGCGGGCCTGGAGGTGGGCGGACAGCTCGTATTCGATGTAGTTCAGGATGTCGCGATAGGGCACCCGGTTGGCCTCGTCCATGACCAGGAAGCTGTCCAGGGCATGGCCGTCGCGGGTGACCTGGACCCGCGCCGCCAGGACCGAATAGCGCATGCCGGCGAAAAATGCGCAGATGTGCGCGAACAGCGCAGCCTCGTCCGGGGCGTACACCACCACTTCGACCCCCTCCCCGATCGGCGCCAGACGGGTGCGCACGATCACCGCCTCACGCCCGAGCATGGGCAGGATGCGGCGGGTATGCCAGGCGATTTCCTGCGCCTCGTTGCGCATGAAATAGAGGTCGTCGAGCTGACGCCACAGGCGTTCCTCGCTGCCGTGCCGGAAACCGTACAGGCGCAGGCCGGCGCGCGCCTCCTCCTTCTTGCGCTCGACCGGGTCGTGGCGCGGCTCGCCGCCGTCGAGCAGGCGCCGGCTGGCCATGTACAGCTCGCGGGTGAGCTTGTCCTTCCACGAATTCCAGATCGCCGGGTTGGTGGCGCGGATGTCGGCGACGGTGAGCAGGTAGAGCGCGGTCAGGTGGCGCGCGTCGCCACAGCGGCGTGCGAATGCGGCGATCACTTCCGGATCGGACAGATCCTGCTTCTGAGCCGTCGCCGACAGGGTCAGGTGCTCGCGCACCAGCCAGCAGACCAGGGCTGCATCCTTGCGTGCCAGTCCGTGCGCACGACAGAAGCGGCGGGCATCCGCCTCGCCGAGGATGGAATGATCGCCGCCCCGGCCCTTGGCGATGTCGTGGAACAGCGCGGCGAGGTAGAGCACCTCCGGGCGCTCGAAATCAGCGGCCAGCCGGTGCGCGAACGGCAGCTCGTGGGCGAACTCGGGCAGTGCGACCCGGCGCAGGTTGCGCAGCACCATCAGGGTGTGCTCGTCGACCGGATGGATGTGCACCAGATCGTGCTGCATGCGACCGGTGATGCGGGCGAACGCGGGCAGGTAGCGGCCCAGGATGCCGAGCCGGTGCATCAGCCGGAACACATGGGTGATGCCGCGCGGCTCCCGCAACAAGGCCAGAAAGCGCGCCCGGTTGGCCGGGTCGCGCCGGAACCGGGCATCGATGCCCCGGCTCGCCCGCCACAATGCGCGCAGGCAGCGCGGCGACAGGCCACGCAGGCCGGGATGGCGCTGGAATGCGAGCAGGGCATCGAACACCGCTTCCGGAGTGCGCTCCAGGGCCTCCGGATCGATCACATCGAGCAGATCACCCAGACGCTGGAAGCCGGCCACGCCGTCCAGCGGCTGCGGCGCCAGGCGACCCTGCAAGCGGCACTGGACGCTGCCAAGAATGAATTCGTTGGCCAGTGCAAGCTCGCGCGCCGCCTGGAAATAGTCCTGCATCAGCCGCTCCGAGGCGCGCAGGCCGGCACGCGCACTGTAGCCGAGCTGGGCGGCGAGCGGCTCCTGATGTTCGAACAGCAGACGATCCTCGCGCCGGCCGGCGATGAGGTGCAGGCGGATGCGCAACTGGCGGATGAAGCCGAGCCGGCGCTCCAGCCGGACGGACTCGCCGGCGGTGAGCAGGCCGGCGCCGGCCAGGCCGGGAAAATCGCCGGGCAGACCCGCCGCCTGGCACACCCAGGCGATGGTCTGCACGTCACGCAGGCCACCTGGACTGTCCTTGAGGTTGGGTTCCAGCAACAGCGCCCGGTCGGCGAAGCGGCCATGCCGGTTCTGCTGCTCCAGCCGCTTGCCACGCAGAAATTCGAGCGGTCGCAGGCCGGCCGTCAGACGCTCGCGCAGGCGTTCGAACACGACCCGGTCGCCGGCCAGCCAGCGTGCTTCGAGCAGGTTGGTCTGGATGGTGAGGTCCGCCTCGGCCTCGGCCTGGCACTCGGCAAGACTGCGCACGCTGTGGCCGATGGCCAGCCCGACGTCCCAGAACAGGCCGATCAGGGGTTCGAACGCCGCACGCGCCTCGGCGTCCAGAGCGTCATCGAGCAGGATCAGCACATCCACGTCGGACTGCGGATACAGTTCGCCGCGACCGTAGCCGCCCACCGCCACCAGAGCCGCCCGGGCAGGCAGGGCATGCGCATTCCAGACTTGGCGCAGGAGCGAATCGGCCGCCCGCGACAGGCCCCGCAACAAGGGCTGCGGCCGTGGCCGCGCCTGCCAGGCAGCGATCAGGGCTGCACGCTCGCGGGCATGAGCCTCGCGCCAGACGGCGACACGACTGAAGTCCGCCATCAGCCTTCCCCGGCCCACAGGTCCGTCCGCGAACCGTCCCCAGGCGCCTCCCACGCACCACCATCGAGGTCGAGACCCGTTTCTCGGCGACCCCGTGGATCTTCAGGGCAACGGCACTGCAATGGGTCGTAGAACGGCATGAACGCAGGACTGAAACCGAAGGCTGGAATGCGAGTACGGTATCAGCCACGCCCCGACCCTGCAATGCGCAAGGCCCAAGCCGCTTATCCAGCCTCCGCCAGCGGGGCGGGTTGGTGCAAGGCGAAACCCTGGGCGAAATCCACCCCAAGCCGGAATATCTCATCCCGGATCGCCTGCCGGGCGACATATTCGGCGACCGTTTTCAAGCCATGGGCGCGAGCCAGCCTGACCATGGCCTCGACCACGGCGCGATCGGATGGATCGTGATCGAGGTTCTTTATGAACTGTCCGTCGATCTTCAGATAGTCGACCTTGAATCTCTTCAGATAACCGAAGGACGACAGACCGCTACCAAAGTCGTCCAGCGCAATCGAGACGCCAAGTGCACGCGCCTGATCAATGAATGCCAGGGCGCAGTCGATATTGGCAATCGCCGCGGATTCGGTGATTTCAAAACACAGTGGCCCCGGGGCGACGGCATGCTCGGCCAGCTTTTCGCGCAGGAATGGCATCAGCTCGGGGTCATTGAGTGTGCCACCCGATAGATTGATGGCCAGATGACGGAACGGCAACTCACGACCGCCCCGTTGCCAGGCCGCGATCTGACGCAGCGTGTTCTCGATCACCCAGCGATCGATGAAAGGCATCAGGTTGTAGCGCTCCGCGGCGGGGATGAACAGCACCGGCGAAACCAGGCCGCCGTGCTCGTCAAGCATGCGCACCAGCACCTCGGCGCTTGGCTTGCAATCCATTGTCAGCGGAAGGATGCGCTGGTGGTAAAGCACGAAGCGGTCGGTGGCCAGGGCTTCGCTGATGCGCGGCAGAATCTCGAACTCGCTCTGTCGCCGGGCGTACCAGTCGTCTCCCTGGCGATAGATCTCGGCACGCAGGCGGCCGCGCTCCTTGGAGGCATAGCATGCGCTGTCGGCGGCCATGAGCAGGGCAGTGACGGTGTCGAGATCCTCACTGGCACGGGCAATGCCGATGCTGGCTCCAAGCTGGAAGTGTTGGCCATCCCAGACGAAATCGATCATGCGGATGCCGGCAATGATGGCACGCGCGTACCCGAGCGTGGCTTCCTCGTCACCACCGACGACGATCAAGGCGAACTCATCACCGCCGAGCCGGGCCACGAAACCGTGTTCGCGCTGCCTGATGAGCAGCGATGCCACTCGCTGCAACAACAGGTCTCCGGCGACATGGCCACAACTGTCGTTGACCACCTTGAACTGGTCGAGATCGATGTAGAGCACAAATACCGCCGCCACGTCGCGCTCGGTCAGCCGCTGTCCGAGCTCGGTCTCGAATGCATGCCGGTTGTGCAACCCGGTCAACGAGTCGTGCCGGGCCTGGAAACGCAGTTCATGCATACGCTCCTGCACCGCATGCGCCATGTCCTGGAAATTACCTGCCAGCACGGCGACCTCATCACTCCCCCTGACATCGAGGGGAATCGCGTATTCGCCGGCGGCGATGCGGCTGCTGGCGGCCGCCAGTTGCTCGATGCGCCGGGCAAGACCATGTGCGGCAAAGCCAAGCAGGGCCACCGTCAGCAACACCGCAAGCGCAGCGATGAATAGTGACTGCCGGAGCAGGTCGCGGCGCGCACCTTGCATGAACTCAAGCGACAGACCGTATTGCAGTTCCCCCATCGGCTGCCCCGCAAACTCGATGGGGAAACGCACATGATGGATGCGGGCCGATGGATCCAGCCCGGAGGACATCTCCGGCAATGGGGCCCCGGCTTCCAGGCCAGAGCTCGCAAGTACGCGCCCCTGGCGGTCCATGACCACCATGTAAACGACATCCTCCTTGGCACGCCAACCATCGAGTATCTCGCGCATCGAACCATAGTCGCGGGTGGCGAGTGGGGTCACCACCGCCGTCTGGTATGCGATCGACATGGCCGTCATGCGTGCCTGGGTCTGTTCGAGCAACTTGTCCTGCAACAGGCTCAGGTTGCCCTGAACGATAAGCGCAATCACCAGTAGAGCGATGGTGAGACCCGCGCCGAGCAGTTTGAAGCGTATTGAGCGGGTAAAGGTCATGACAAGGGGCCTCTCGGGCCACGAAACCAGAACGGACAGGGCTTCAGGGGGCAAGGCCCATCATGCCGCGTGTCAGTCCGACATAGGGTCGCAAGGCCTGGATGTCCTCGGCCTGAATGGGAACGTAGCCGCCAAAGCCGGTATTGGCGAAATATTCCTTGCCGGCAGCCGTGGCCGGGAAAGCATCCAGGGCCTTGCCAAGGGCGGCCACCGTCTTGCCATCGAGACGGGGATGGGCCAGGGTCATCAGGTGCGGCAGACGGATCTCGGTCGGCATCACCCTGATCTGTGAACGGATGTCCGCCGGGGTCTGGGGAATCATGGTCCCGGGCACGAATGCGGCATCGATGTCCGCCAGCGCGACCGCGGCCAGTGCCGCAGCATGCGATGGATACTCGACGATCCGGTAATCCCGGTCCGACTCCAGTCCCCGCTCCTGCAGCCAGCGCATCCCACCGATCGTAACGATCGCCAGGCGGCTGCCAACACCAATTCGCTTTCCGCGCAGATCGCTGGCGGAATGCAAGGAGGAATCCCGCCCGACGACCAGACGCGCTTCCAGCGTGGCCCGATAACGACGCACCGGCAGATAGCCCCTGTCGATGCTCATGACCCCGAAATGCGGCGCGGTGATCAGGAGATCGAATCGGCCATTGATGGAGTCGTTAAAATAGCGGTTGAAATCCGGCGACGTGGCAATCTCGACCGGACGCCCGAGAGACTGGCTCAGATGATCGCGCAATGGAGCATGCACCTTGATCAGCGCAAGCGCGCTGTTATAGGGCAACACGCCGACCTTGAGGGGGGCCGAGGCACCGGCCGCCGGACTGCCGAGCACAAGCGCCAGCAGCAGGGCGTGGATCATAAGATTACGCATGCCTGCACTCCTTTGCATTGCATCTCAGACCGCCTCATCGGGATCGGGCAGCATCACGACACGATTGCGCCCTTCCGCCTTGGCATGGAATACGGCCTGGTCGGCAAGATCGAGCATGGCCGTGAACGAGCCACCGAACTCGGTGGTCAGGCCGATGCTGACGCTGAGCGGAATGCGCGCGCCCTCCCAATCGAGATGGATCGCCTCGACCTCGGCGCGCAGCGCCTCCAGGCGGGCCCGGGCCTCCTCCTTGCCGGCCACCCGGGCGACGAACACGAACTCCTCGCCACCGTAGCGGGCGACCAGTTCCCCCCTTCGGCAGGCCCGGCGCAGTACACGGGCGATGCGCTTCAATGCCTCGTCACCGGCGGCATGGCCATGCTGGTCATTGACCTGCTTGAAGTGGTCGGCATCCAGCATCGCCACGGCCAGCATGGCGCCCTCTTGCCGTGTCTCGGCGTAGAGCGCCTCGGCAGCACGGAACAGGTGGCGCCGGTTGTGCAGACGGGTCAGATAATCCCGGTTCGCCATGTCCTGCAGGGTGCGCACGTAATGCACCATGTTGGCGTTCTGCACCACCCGGCAATAAAACTCCTCCAGCATGAAGCTTTTCGAAAGGTAGTCATTGGCGCCTGCCTTCAGCATTGCGGCGGAAAGATCGGAACGGCAGGACTGGGACATGGCGATGATGGCCAGGTCCTCCCGGCGATGATGGCGCCGTATGCGGCGGACCAGCTCCAGGCCATCCAGACGCGGCATGTGGTAATCGGTGAGCAGCAGCGCGGTATCGGGGTTGTCCTCCAGAAGATCCAGGGCCTCCTGGCCATCGCCGGCCTGCAGTACGGTGAAACGATAGCGGCCGAGCAGTTCGGCCGCGCGCAGGCGGAATGTGAGTGAATCATCGACCACCATCACCTTCATCGACTGGTTCTGGCGCAAGCGCCCGACCAGATAGGCGGCATCCTCGATCGAGGCCTTGCCACTCTTGACGATGTAGTCGATCACCCCCAGATCGAGCACCTGCTGCCGCAGCAGGGGGTCGACCGAGCCGGTCAGGACGATGACCGGCACACCATGGGCGCGCACCCGCCGCACACTTTCGAGCCCGCCCGCGTCCGGCAGGGTGAGGTCGACGATGGCGCAGAAGAATTCGGCGGCCCGTGCATCCAGGATCGTCCCCGCCGCGCTCAAAGTGCCCGCCTCCACCAGGCTGACCTGTTCGAGCAACCCCAGATACTGGCGCAACTGGGTGAGAACGGTACGGCTGTCCTCGACCACCAGAACGGTCAAGTGCTCGACATGGTCACTTTCCATGGCCAGGCGCACCAGTTTATGACTCATCGCGATCCCCCGTCCTGACAAGGACAATCCGCAAACCGGCCGGGCGGCACACCGGACACCGCCCACATCAAGGGCATCTCAGGCGCCGCATCCAGACAAGGCCAGCCTGCCCATCTCGACCCGGCGGCCACGGCTCAGCGCAACACTTCGGTCTTTTGCAGCAACTCGACCACCGAGTGCACCTGCATCTTGGCGAAGATCGCCGCCCGGTGGGTCTTCACGGTGTTGACCGACACACCCAGCGCATCAGCGATTTCACGATTGCGCTTGCCGCAGATCACAAGTCTGAACACCTCGCGCTGGGCCGGGGAGAGTGATTCGATGCGCCCACGCGTTTCCAGCCATTGCCGGCTGCGTTCCTCGCGGCTGAGCCGCTTCGCCGCGGTGGGCCGATTGGGAAACACGTGCTGGTCGAGCATGGCCACCAGCTCGGCGTCGAAATTGATTTCGGCCGACGAGGCATGGCCGAGCTGGACCAGGCTCTGATCGAATCGTGCCGTGTGATCGCCCAGCCAGGTCTCGATCACCCGCCAGAGCAGCATCGAGCCCTCGCGCGGCGACTGCTCACGCACCTGCGCCGTCATCTTCTTCAACTGCCGGGCGATCCCATCGTGCGCCGCCTTGTGCGCCCGGATGTGCGCCTGGCAGGTCGGCGTGTCGGGCAACAGCTCCATCATCTTTTCCTCGTAGGCTGCATGCCCGACCAGAAAGGTCTCCAGATCCGTGGCGATCCCGCTCAGCGCGAGGCGGCATTGCTGCCGCCGTTCCTCGGTGCAAGCCGCGCAATCGACGTTTGGCTTGGCCCGGCCCTCCGGGCACAGTGCTTCCAGGCGGGCCACCGTGGCCTCGAGGATTTCATGCTGCTGATCGATCTCGGCATGTCCGGTCGTATGGAGGGTCATCGCCTTCGCGCTCCCGCGCAATGAACACTGATCCATTCGATCATAGTCAAAACCCGGTCGCCGGTAATCACCCCGCGGGGTGAAACCGCATCCAGGAAAGCGATGCCTGACTGAAGCCCCCTGCCCTCACGCCGCCAGCAATGCCAGCGGCTGCGCCCCGAACAGGCCGAGCAGCACGCCGCCCACAGCCAGGGCGAAGCCGCTCCATTCCATGGTGCGCGGCAGGCGGTGCACCTGATCGCCGGCCTCCGCGGGCAGGAAGGCCTGGCGCAGCACCTTGAACACATAGGCCGCGGCGAGCAGTCCGCCCACCACCATCACCACCACCCACCACCACTGGCCGCTGTCGAGCGCGGCCATGAGCAGCAACCACTTGGCGGAAAAGCCGCCCGAGGGCGGCAGGCCCATCAGGGTGATGCCGGCCAGGCCGAAGGTGAACAGTGTGAGCGGCACCCGGCCGGCGATGCCGCCCAGCTTGCCGATCTCGTCGCGACCGATGGCGACCACCATGCCGCCGGCGGCGGTGAACATGGCGGCCTTGGCCAGTGCGTGCGAGATGGCGTGCATGACGCCGCCCTGCACGGCCGCCTCCGCCGCTGCGGGCGAGACCCCGGTGGCAAGCGGAAACACCAGAAACAGGTAGCCGATCTGGGCCACCGTGGAATAGGCGACCAGCATCTTCAGCCGGGTCTGCCGCAGGGCCAGGAACGAGCCCCAAAGAATCGCGCCGGCGCCAAGCACGCCCAGGATCTGCGCCGCCGCCGGGGTGGCGAGTGGCGCGAACAGGTCCAGCCACAGGCGCAGCAAAAGATAGAACGACGCCTTGATCACCAGTGCCGAGAGCAAGGCGGATACCGGGCTGACCGCCCCGCCATGGGCCGGCGGCAACCAGAAATGGAGCGGAAACAGCGCTGTCTTCAGGGCCATCCCGGCCGCCACCAGGGCCAGTGCCAGGGCCGCCGCCGGGCCTGGATCGGCGGCCACCAGGGGTGCGAGCACGGCGATGGACACGCTGCCATGCGCGCCATAGAGCAGGGCCACGCCGAGCAGGTAGGCCCCCGAGCCAAGCAGGGTCGCGAGCAGATAACGCATGCCGGCCGCCACCGCGGCCCGGTCGCCGGTGGCGGCGGCGAGCCCCACCGCCGCGAGGCCCAGGAGCTCCAGGGTGACATACAGATTGAACAGGTCCGCAGCGAGGAACAGGCCGTTGAGCGCGGCGACCATGTAGCCCATCAATGGCCAGAACCAGTCGCTGCCCTTGGGTTTGGCGCGGAAATAGCTGCGCGCGTAAACGGCCACCGGCAGCGCCACCAGCGCGGTCATGAGCAGCATCAGCACGGCCAGGCCATCGGCCAGAAGATCGATGCCGAGCGGCGCGCCCCAGCCACCGACGGCATGGACGCGCGCGCCTTCGGCGGCCACGTCGAGCGCGAGATGCACGGCGAGCACGGTCTGCACGGCGAGTCCCGCAATGGTCAGTACGCCGCCCCGGCCCGGGCCGAGCAGGAATGCGAGACTGGCCCAGACGAGCGGCAGAAGGATCAGCCAGGGCAGGGAATCGAAAGCGGCGAACAACTCAGCCATCCTCGTCGTGACGGTCGCCGGGGCGCTCGCCGGGCAGGTACATGTCGCCGGAGAGCTCCAGGATGCGCCGGGCCAGGGCCAGGCCCAGGGCGGTGGCCGCCACCGCGACGACGATGCCGGTGAGCACCATGGCCTGCGGCACCGGATCGGCCAGCCCGGCACGGCTGCCCAGCCCCACCAGGACCAGGAATGCGCCGCTGCCCATGACGTTGAATGCCATGATCTTGACCAGAAGATGCGGGCGCAGGATCAGTCCCGCCAGCCCGACGCAGAACAACACCACGCCGGCGAGCGCGTAAAACAGCCCCAGGCTCATCCGCCGCCCTCGCTGGAGTGGCCGCTGCGCCAGCGGGGCAGCTCCGGCCCGGCCAGAAACAGCCCGGCGAGGGTGAGCCCGAGCGAAAAGGTCAGCGCCGATTCGATCGCCAGGATCAGGCCGCCGGCCCAGTCTTCCGGATAGTGCAACAGCTCGCCTTCGACGAGACCCAGCGCGGCAACGGCGAGGAACGCCGCAAAGCCGGCGGCAAGACCGATGCGCAGCCAGACCCCGGGCGCGGTCCAGGCCGGCAGGTAACCCGCCAGGCGCAACAGCACCCCCGCCGCCGCCAGCAAGGCCCCGGCCTGGAACGCTCCACCCGGGCGGAAGGCCCCCGCCCACAGCACATAGCCCGCCGCCAGCACCATGAGTGGCACAAGGGCGCGCGCCAGCGCGGCCAGCATGGGTGTGGCGCTGGCCGGCCCCACCTGTTGCGGCGCCACCCCGGCCGCCAGCATGCCGAGCAGGGCCAGCAGGAGCACGGCCACTTCGAGCAGGGTGTCATAGCCGCGAAAATTGAGCAGCACCGCAGTCACCGGGTGTTCGACACCACTGTGCGGCAGCTCCGCCAGCACCTGAGCGGGCAGTCGCACCGCCGCCTCGGGCAGGCCCAAAAGGGTCCAGACCATCACCCCAGCCAGGAGCATGCACAGGACCAGCACGACCAGGGTCAACAGACGCGATGATCCGGCATTCATCGCCCGCCCCCCTCGCTGGCGCGGCGACGGGCACGCAGATGGCCGACCGCGTCGAGCAGCAGCACCCCGGTCAGCCCGGCACCGATGGCCGCCTCGGCCAGCGCGATGTCGGGCGCGGCCAGGCGTGCCCAGGCCAGTGCCATGAGCAGGCCGAATGCGATGAACAGTACGGTGGACTTGAACAGATCGGTAGCGGTCAATGCCCGCACGGCCGTCCCCAGCATGGCCAGAACGAGCAGGAGGTCGAATGCGCTGACGCTGCCCAGCTCAGTCACGCCGGGCCTCCCCGGCGGCGTTCCCGCCGACCGGAACGATGCCGTGCGCGAGTGCCCGGCGGGCGATGAGGTAGCTCAGTGTGGCGCTCGCGAACAGGGCCAGCAACCACACCAGCACCAGCTTCACCGCAGTGGCCGCATTGTCCACCCGGGTCATGAGGCCGAGGACCATGAACCCCAGGCCCAGGTTATCCACCTTGGCCAGTGCATGCAGGCGGGTATACACATCGGGAAAGCGCAACAGGCCCACCGTCCCGGCGAGGAAGAACAGCGCGCCGACATACAACAGGACGCTGCCCAGGATTTCAATCGGACTCACGCGCGGCCTCCCGGGGCAAGGGCTCGGGCAACTCGTGACGCCAGGCGCGCTGGGCGAATGCGGCCCCGGCGATGGCGGCCAGCAAGGCGAACACCAGGGCGACATCGAGCAATGCGGCGATGGCCATGCCCTCATGCAGGAGCAAGAGCACCGCCACGCCGGTGGTGCCGAACAGCAATGCAGCCAGCATGCGGTCGGCCTGGGTGGGACCGCGGATCACACCGACCAGGGCCACCAGCAGGTTGGCCAGCAGAAAAAAGGCCAGCGGCAGATAAGGCTGGGCCAACCAATCAGGCATGGGCGAACTCCAGCGCGAACAGTGCCGCCACCCGCGCCTCGGCGCGACGCAGCTCGGCCTCGTCGAAAAGTGCCGCGTCGAGCACATGCAGGCGCAGCCGGTCGTCCATCAGCCCGGTGCTGACCGTACCCGGCAGCAGGCTCAGCGTGTCGGCGAGCAGGATCCGACCGGGCCCCGGAGGCAGACGCATGGGGTAGTGCCGGATGCAGGGGCACAGCTCAAGACGCGGCCGCATGGCCAGGACCGCCACGGCCACACCACCACGCACCGACTGCACGAGGAAAAAACCGATATAGCGCACGAGGCCGGGCAGCGAAAGCCTCATCCCGGCCAGCGGCCACAACCACAGGCTGGCCAGGGTGGCCAGCACGACGCTCGCCACACCGATCCCCCAGGCCTGGCCATTGCCCTCGGTCAGCACCCACCACAGCACGGCGAACAGGGCCAGCCGCGCCAGAACCGACTGCACTCGTCTCATTCCGTCAGGCCGGCTTCCGGCGTGTAGACCAGCACCACGGTCGCCAGGCGCTCGTTGAGCCCCTGGATGGGAATCACCAGACGACGCTGCCCGGCCTCATCGGGACGCACCACCACCGCCGGCTCGGCCAGCAGGGCCGCCGGGAAGTGATCAGCAAATGCCACGCCCTGCAGCTTGCGATCCGAGGCCAGCCGCACCACGCCGTCCGCCCCGGCCAGGAACACGCCGCGAACCCGTTCGTTACGGATCAGTTCATTGAAGAACTGGTCAATCTGGTCGAGATTGTTGCGAATCAGTTCACCGCGTACCGCCCAGGCCAGGAGGGTGCCGGCATAGACCTGCATGATCTCGTCGCGGCTGGCCAGGGTGGTCTCGGCGCGCGCCACCAGCTCGGTCTTTTCCCGCGCAAGCTGCTCGGTCAGCGCCGCGCGCTCGCTTTCCAGACGCCGCTCGGCCGCGCCGACCGCCACCTGTTTCCAGGCGAAGGTGAGCAACAGGGCAAGCCCCAGCGCCAGGGCCAGCCATAAGGGCACCTGAGTCTCCAGCAGGCGACGCTTCCAGTCCGGACCGGAGGCCGGCGGCGGCGAGGCCGGATCGGAATCGACCGGGTAATCGACAGGCGGGGTGTTCTGCATGACATGCTCCTTTCAACACTTTCAAGGCGGCTGCGCGAGGATCCCTTCAGGATCCAGACATTCGTGACCGGCAAGGGTTCAGCGGGCGATGTCCTCGATCACATCGAACACCACCCGGGTGCGGGTATTGAGGATCGCCACATCGGCCCCCACCACCACCCGTACATAGCCCTCCGGAAGCCTCGACAGTCGGCGTTCCAGATCCTCCGGCAGTGGGCTCCAGCGTACATCGGCGTGCAGCGGCGCATGCCGCGCGAGCTTGCGCGCATGCCCCGGCGGCACCTTGCCCTGTTTCGCCAGGCCCGGCGGCAGGGCGCGCACCTGGGCGGCGTAAAACTCCTGGATGGCGCGCCGGTCCTGGTCGCCGAACACCACGCGCAGATCGACATTCCGGTCCTTCACCCTCACCTCACCCTGCCGCGGCGGCGCGACTTCACAGCCAGACAGGGTGAATGCAAGGGCAAGCATCCAGACAACATGAATACGGCGGAGAATTTGCATGCGGTTCACCTTTCAGGCCGAGGGTGGATGGGTCGGTGCCGGATCCGGATCATGACCCCCCGGAGGCGCATTCGTGGCCGCCTCGATCAGCCATTCGCGGTCTTCATCGCCCAGCAAGGGCATGGCCTGCACCACGGTGGCGATGCTGGCGCCCGTGAGCCGGGCCGCCTCGCGGGCGTCGTGCGGCAGGGCGGCATCGCGGGGACCGTTGTCGAGGTGACGGGCGCAATCGACCGCCAGGCGGGCAAGCTGGGCGCGCGGGGTTTCGTCACCCCGGATGAGCTGGCGGATCAGCTGGGGCAGGTTCCAGTCCTCGATCAAACGCAGGCTGAGTGCCTTGAACGAAAAACCGCAGGCCTGCATCTGCGCTTGCTCGCTGCGCCGCGCCCGCCCGCTCTGCTTTTCGTCCCATGCCTTGAGCGGCAGATCGGGCGCGAAGGCCCACAACTCGATCTCGCCGCAGTTGGAAAGCAGCGCCGCCAGCGCCAGCTCGCCCGGGTCCAGATCATAATGCAGCCCCCCCCAGGCCACCGCGATGCGGGCCGAACGCGAAGCCCGCCGCTCGCAGGTGATGAAGCCCTGATTGTCGGGATCGACCACCGGCGCCGATTCCAGCAAACGCCTGAATTCGTTGACGCCCAGCGCCAGCACCACCCCGAGCGGGGTGGTGATGTCACGACTGAGATGACGCGGCAGACGCTCGTTCGCCGCCTTCAGCAACATCAGCGCCAGCAGGGGGTCGCGCAGCATCAGGCTGGCGTACTCGCGCGGTGCGGCCTGGTCCCCCTGCTCGGCCTCCAGCTCGATGAGCGCCTCCTTGCTGGAAGACTTGACCGGCAAGGTCATGTGCTCCAGATAGGCCGCCCACTGTCCGATCCCCCACCATGCCTGCCAGGCCATGCGCCCTCCTCCATGCGCTCGCGCTTGATTCGATGTCGGCATTCGGTCGCAAAACCTTAGCCGAACGGATTTACCCGAAACTATAGTGGAAAGCATCCCGCTTGCGTCCCATCGAGGAGAAGACTTCATGCCCACGCCTTCAGTCCAGCCCATCGCGCCCCCGCCCCCCGGCCGCCTGGGGTTGGCCGGTCTGCTGCTGGCCTGCCTGCTCGCGGCCCTGCCGGCAGGCGCCGCACACGCCGAAGCACCGATCCAGTCGCGCCTGCACGCATTCCGTGTCGTCACCCTCGCCGACGGACTGGAACACCCCTGGAGCCTCGCATTCCTGCCCGACGGACGCATCCTCCTCAGCGAGCGCCCCGGCCGCCTGCGCCTGATCGAAAACGGCCGCCTGCATCCCGAGCCGATCGCCGGCCTGCCGCCGATCCGCGCCCACGGCCAGGGCGGCCTGTTCGATGTCGTGCCGCACCCGGACCATCACAGGAACGGCTGGATCTATTTCAGCTACGCCGGCCCCGGAACGGGCCTTGCCAGCGGCACCGAGCTGGCGCGCGCCCGGTTGCGCGGCCACCGTCTGGAAGATGTCGAAGTGCTGTTCCGCATGATGCCGAAGCGCTCCGGCGGCCAGCACTTCGGCGGCCGCATCGTGTTCGACCGCGCCGGGTTCGTCTATCTCACCCTGGGCGACCGCGGCGAGATGAATGAGGCGCAGAACCTCGCCAATCACATCGGCACGGTAGTGCGCCTGCATGACGATGGCCGCATCCCCCGCGACAACCCCTACCTCGGCCGCGCCAAGGTCCGCCCCGAGATATTCAGCCACGGCCACCGCAACATCCAGGGTGCGGCCCGCCATCCCGTGACCGGCGCGCTCTGGAGCCACGAACACGGCCCCCAGGGCGGCGACGAGATCAACATCCTGCGTCCTGGCGTCAACTACGGCTGGCCGGTCATCACCTACGGTGCGCAATACGGCAGCGGCGAGCCCATCGGCGAAGGCACCCACAAGCCCGGCCTGGCCCAGCCACTCTATCAATGGACACCGTCGATCGCCCCGTCCGGCATGGCGTTCTACGACGCCGACCCATTCCCGCGCTGGCGCGGCGACCTGTTCCTGGGCGGCCTGCGCTCGCGCATGCTGGTCCGCCTGCGCCTTGACGGCGAGCGTGTGGTCGAGGAAGAACGCCTGCTTACCGGACGGGACCGCATCCGCGACGTGCGCACCGGCCCGGACGGCCGGATCTACCTGCTCACCGATTCACCCCACGGCCGCCTGCTGCGCCTCGAACCGGCCGATCGCTTTTAACAATAATCTTTGAACACCTCACCAAAGGAGCCGCTACGATGGTTCCCCCATCCTTAACAGAGCGCCAAATCATGAACCTCGATCAAAGAACACCACATCAGATCACCTGCCGCCAATGCGGCAGCGGCGATCTTGTCCAGCTACGCCACTGGAACACCCCACCCAGCGGAAAGGCCTTCGACCCCACCCACCATTGCAACACCTGCGGGCTGGACTTCATCTACCGCAGCCCGAAGGAAAGGCTGCGCGATTTTCTTCGTGATTAACAAATGGCCATGGCTCATCCCATGAGCCCCATGCGCGCGACAATCGCCTCCCAATTACAGTGCGCCTCGAAAGCCCCTGGCTTGTCATTCCGGCGAACGCCGGGATCCAGCAAAATCAAGCATCTGGACACCGTCTTTCGCCGGTGTGACGGGTTTTTCGAGGTTCCCTACAGTCTGAAACGAAAGGCAGCACATGAAGCACCTCGTCCTGTTGGGCGACTCCATCTTCGACAATGGCACGTATGTTCCCGGCGAACTGCCGGTCATTGAGCAGGTACGCTCAGAACTACCCGGTTGGAAAGCCACCCTGCTCGCCCGTGATGGCGACACAACCCATGTTCTGGAACGAGCATGCGCCTCCTCACTTTCATTGCCGCTATGGCGACCACGAAGCCGTCGTCAACATCAAGACGCTGCAAGTGATGGAAGGCGACATGTCCCGCCGAGCGATCAACCTCGTTCTGGATTGGGCAGCCTAAAAAACGGGCAGCGCTCATTTTTTGGCACAAATCGGCCCCATACACTGACCCCTCAACCCACCGAGGGCGCAATCACCCGCCCCCCGTCGCTCACAAGGCTGCGGGGTGCGAGCCTTACGTAGCCCAAGGGGCGGGAGGAGCTCTCACTCGATGATATATACTTGGTATATCAATCAAGCGCTCTGAGGTTCCCATGTTAACCGCCAAACTCTTTCAGAATGGACGCAGCCAGGCTGTGCGCCTTCCGAAGGCCTTTCGCTTTGAAGGCGTGAGCGAGGTGAATATCGAGCGTGACGGCGATCGGATCATCCTCAGCCCGCCGAAACGTCCCTCCATCGAGCGCCTGATTGCTGCGCTGGACGAATTCGACCCTGCTGCGCCGCTGCCCGAGCGGGAACAACCGACACAGGCTGACCGACGCGACTGGTAAGACGGGGCGACATCATGCGCTACATGCTCGACACCAACATCTGTATTTATGCCATCAAGCATAAGCCCGACGCGGTGGTCGCGGCCCTGCGTGCCCATGCCGACAGGGGGATCGGCGTCTCCAGCATCACGGTGGCCGAGTTGTATTTCGGTGTGGAAAAGAGCGGTTCCGCCCGTAACCGGGAAGCGCTACGGCATTTCCTGGAACCCTTGGAAATTGCCGATTTCGATGCCACGGCCGCAGAAATATATGGGCGGGTGCGCCAACAGCTCGAGGGGGCCGGTACCCCCATCGGCCCGCTGGACACCCAGATCGCCGCCCATGCACTGGGGCTGGAAGTCACGTTGGTGACCAACAATCAACGCGAGTTCGAACGGGTCGAAGGCCTGCGCGTGGAAAACTGGGCAACGTAGTAGGAATTCGGGGTCAGAATTCGGGGTCAGGTCTTGCATTGACGCATGCTTGCAAGAAGACCTGACCCCCATACTTGCACCATCCTATCTGCCCCCATACTTGGTTTCGCTCGATTCCGGCTTTCGCCGGAATGACGAGTCCGGGGGGATTCGAGGCGCCTTCACTCCCGCTCCGCCCCGCTCAACTCGGCCGCCTGCGGCATGCGCGGGGTCTGTTCGACCGGCGCCAGTTCAGCCAACCCCTTGGCCTCGCCCGCCACGCCGAGTGCATCGAACTTGCGCGCGCTGACCAGTACGCGTGACTCCAGCGAGCCGGTGGCATCGTTGTAGGCCCGCACCGTCTGGCCGAGGTGGCGGCCAAGCGCCTGCCAGTGCTCGCCCAGCTTGCCCAGACGCTGGTACAGCTCGACGCCCAGCTCGCTGATGCGGCGGGCATTGTCCGCCAGGGCCTCCTGGCGCCAGCCGTAATACACCGCCTTGAGCAGGGCAAGCAGGGTGGTGGGGGTGGCCAGGATCACCTTCTGGGCGCTGGCGTACTCGATCAGCTCCGGGTCGTGCTGCAATGCGGCGCTGAAGAAGGCCTCGCCAGGCAGGAACAGCACCACGAATTCCGGCGCGGGCGCGAACTGGTCCCAGTACGCCTTGCTGCCCAGGGCCTGGACATGCTCGCGCACATGGCGGGTGAATCGCTGCATGTGGCGCACCCGCTCGGCCTCATCCTCACTCTCCACCGATTCGAGGAACGCGGCCACCGGGGCCTTGGCATCGAGCACCACGTTCTTCCCGCCGGGCAGGCGCACCAGCATGTCCGGACGCTGCCGGCGACCGTCGGCCTCGCCGCTTTCCTGCTCGTAGAAATCGCAATAGGCCTGCATGCCGGCCATTTCCACCACCCGCTTGAGCTGCATCTCGCCCCAGCGACCGCGCACCTCGGGCCTGCGCAATGCAGTGACCAGGCGCTGGGTCTCGCCGCGCAGATCCTGCTGGGCGCTCTGCAGGCCCTTGACCTGCTCGACCAGGGCGGCATAGGCGCTGCCGCGTTCCTTCTCCATCGCCTGGGCTTGCGTGCCGACCTTCTCCAGGGCCTCGTGGATCGGCCGCACCAGGGCCTCCATGGCCTGGCGTCGGGTCTCCAGCTCACCTTTCGCGCTCTCCTGGAATGCGGCCAGGTTCTGCCGGGCGAGGTCGATGAAGGCCTGGTTGTTGCTGTTGAGCGCCTCCGCGGCGAGCGCCCGGAATGCGTCCGCCAGCTTGCGCTCGGCCGACTCCAGGAGGGCCAGCTTCTCCGCCGCCGCCTCGCGTTCCTTGGCGAGCTGCATTTCGAGCGCGGCCTGACGGCCATTGAGATCGGCCAGTGCCTGCCGCGCCGCAGCCAGTTCCTGCTCGCGCGCGACCAGGCGCGCCCCCTGCTCGTCCAGCTGGCGGCGCAGATGGACATTTTCCGCGCCCATCTCGCCCAGCCGGGCCAGCCAGGCGCCGCGTCGCCATACATGCCAGGCGAATACGCCAAGCGCGGCGAGGAGTGCCGCGAGGATGAGGGTCAGTGTGGACTCGATCATGTCAAAAACCGGGATTGCAGGCGCTCATTGCAGGTGCACCATTGTACGATTGGATCCTTGTCCGGGCTTGAAGGGCCTCACCCTGCCCTCCCGCTGGGAGAGGAAAAACTGAACACTTGATGCGCTGATTACAGAATGATCGGAGAATGAGCACCAACCACGCCCACGCTGGCCCCTGCCCCCATTCCGGTACCGGACGGCCGAGCATGAAGGACTGAAAAGCATGCCCATCCTGCATGTATGCCATCTCGATGGCAGTGAACACCGGCTTGAATTCGAGGCTGGACTGTCGGTGCGCGAGGTGCTCGACGGTACGCCGTACCGGGTGCGCGCCGCCTGTGGCGGCACCGGTGCCTGTGGGGCCTGCCAGGTGCGCTGGCTTGAAGGCGAGGTCAACCCGCCCGCACTCGCCGAGTACCAGAAACTCACGCCCGAGGAGCGCGCCGCCGGCGAGCGCCTGGCCTGCCAGTTGCGGCCACGCGGCGACACCCGCATCCTGCTCGATCACCCGGCGCCGCCTTCCCGCTGGCGCAGCATCGATCCGGCCGACCTGAGGCCGGCGCCCGGCGCCCGGCCCGAGCTGAACCGGCATGTATACGGCGTCGCGGTCGACCTGGGCACCACCCACATCCGGGTCGCCCTGTGGGATCGCAAGCGCGGTCGCCGCATCGCCAGCCGGCGCGGCCCCAACCCGCAGATGAGCTTCGGCGCCGATGTGCTCAACCGTCTGGAGGCGGCGCGCGACCGCCCCGGCCGGGCGGAGGAGCTCGCCAGGCTGGCGCGCACGGCGATCATCCAGGCGGTGCGCGACATCCTCAAGCGCGACGTGGGCGAGGTCACGCCCATGCTCGCCGAAATCGGCCAGGTCGTGGTGGTCGGCAATACCGCCATGCTGGCCCTGCTCGGCGGCGAGGGCTGCGCCGAACTGCTGGCCCCGGAACACTGGCAGAGCCGGATCGAGGTGCGCCCGCGGGAGCCTGAACCCTGGCATCGGGACTGGTTCATGCCCCATGCAGAAATCATCCTGGCGCCGCCGGTGGCGGGCTTCATCGGCTCCGATCTATCGGCCGATCTCATCGCCTGCGAGCTGACCGGCGAGCCCACCCCGGCGATGCTGATCGATGTCGGCACCAACAGCGAGATCGCGCTCTGGGATGGCGAGCGCCTGCGCCTCACCTCCGCGCCGGGCGGCCCGGCATTCGAAGGGGTGGGCATCCGCCACGGCATGCCGGCGGAGGCCGGCGCCATCCACCGGGTGCATGCCGGCCCGGACGGTGGTTTCCGGCTCGACACCCTGGCCGGCGAGACCGCCCGCGGCTATTGCGGTTCTGGCCTCGCCGACGCCATCGCCGTGCTGCTTGCGGCGGACCGGATCAAGCCTTCCGGCCGATTCGCCAGCTCACCCGGGCCAGACGGCCTGCGGCTCGATCCGCACAACCCCAGGACCGCGCTCACCGCTGCCGACGTCGATGCATTCCAGCGCGCCAAGGCCTCCCTGTCGGCGGCCATGGCCACCCTGCTGGCCGAGGCCGGGCTGGACTGGAGCGATCTCGCCCGCCTCGTGGTGTGCGGCGCGTTCGGGCGCCAGCTCGACCTCGCCCATGCCCAGGCCACCGGCCTGTTGCCGGCCCTCGACCCGGCCCGGATCGAACTGCTGGCCGACGCCAGCCTGGCCGGCTGCGAGCGGGCCCTGCTCAGCGCCGACGGGATCGCAGACTTCGGCCGGATCGCCGGCAAAAGCGACTCGATCAACCTATCATGGATAGAAGGCTTCGAGGATCGCTATATCGATCATCTCCGCCTGCGCCCGGTCCCTCCGCTGCGCTGACGCGAGCAAGAACCCGGATTTCAATACTTCGATCGAGACCCGCCATGCTGGAACGCATCATCCAGGCCTACAACGAGGCCGTGTTCGAGACTGACAAGGAGGCCGCATTCGCGGTGGTGGAGGCGGCCCTGGCGGAGGGACTGACCGCCGAGGACATCGTGTTCCGGGTGGTCATCCCGGCGGTCGAGGAAATGATGTCCAACATCACCCGCGACCCGGATGCCAACCTGGCACAGCATTTCATGACCGCGCAGATCGCCGCCGAGGTCACCGAGAAGATGCTGCAACGCTTCGCCCATCCACCCGAGATCATCGGCCGGGTGGTGATCGGCACCGCACGCGGCGACCTGCACTCGCTCGGCAAGCGCATCGTCATGGGCTGCCTCAAGGCACTCATGGTGGAAGTCACCGATCTGGGCGTGAACGTGCCGGCGGAACGCTTCGTCGAGGCCGCCATCGAGCACGATGCCCAGGTGATCGCCGTATCGGCCATGATGGTGCACACCGCCACCGGCGAGGACGGCGCCCGCAAGGTGCGCGCCCTGCTCGCCGAACGCGGCCTTGAGGATCGCATCCGCCTGGTGGTGGGCGGCGCGCCCTACCGTTTCGACGAACACCTGTACCGGAGCGTCGGCGCCGACGCCTGGGCGCCGGATGGGGTATCTGCCGGGCGGGTCATCGTCGACCTGATCCGCGCCGCCAGGGCCGGCAAGGAGGCGGCATGAGCCCGCTCGAAATCCTCACCGCGGCCATCCAGGGCCAGCCGGCGCCACGCATCCCGGTGTTCTGCAACCTGCTCGACCAGGGCGCGCGCGAGCTCGGGCTGTCGCAGCGCGAATACTATGCTCGCGGCGAGAACGTCGCCCGCGGCCAGCTGCGCATGCGCGAGCGCTACGGCCACGACAACGTGTGGAGCCTGTTCTACGTCGGCAAGGAGGCCGAGTTCTTCGGCTGCAATGAAATCCTGTGGGCCGAGGACGGCGCCCCCAACGTCGCCGACTTCGTGATCCGCGAACTCGACGACATCGAACGCCTGCAAGTCCCCGACGACCTCACCGCCCACCCGGCCTGGCAGGAAACCGCGCGCTGCCTCGACATCCTGCGCAACGAAGTCGGCGACACCCACCCCATCTGCGCCTACATCACCGCCTCCAGCGCGCTGCCTGCCCTGCTGATGGGCATGGACAAATGGATGGAGCTCCTGCTCGCCGGACCGGCCGATCTGCGCGACACCCTGCTCGCCAGGTGCTCGGAATTCTTCCAGAAGGAGATCGCCGCCTACCGCGCCGCCGGCGCCAATGTGCTGGTCTACTCGACCCCGTTCGGCTCTACCTCGTTTGTCGGCAAGAAACGCTTCCAGGAACTCGCCCTGCCCTGGATGCGGCGCGACCTCGCCCCCGGCGGTGTGACCGGGGTGGTGTACTACTGCGGCATGGCACCGTTCAACGATGTCATCGCCACGGTGATGGACGAACTCGACATCCACATCCACTACATCAGCCCGCTCGCCGACCTGGCCGAGGCCAAGGCCATCATCGGCGAGAATGGCCTCACCTGCGGCGTCATCGATGACATCAAGCTCATCCAGTGGACCGTGGAGGAGACCCGCGCCGAGGTGGAGCGGATCTGCCGCATCGGCATTGGCGATCGCAGCCGGCCGCCGCACTTCCTGTTCGGCACCGGGGTGATGCCGATGGCGGTGCCGGAGGCCAACATCCGCGCCATGCTGGCGGCGGCCTTCGAATACGGGAGGCTGGAATGAGCGCGCCCTGCCCCGGCCCCGGCCCGACCCGACTGGTCGGCTGCGGCATCCTGAAAAAGGAAGTCGAATACCTGATCGCCCGCAAGGGCTGGAACCTGGAGACCCATTTCCTCGATTCCGCCCTGCACAACTATTTCGACCGCCTCTACAGCCAGCTCGACAGCGCCCTGGGCGAAGAGGAAAAGAGCGGCCACCGCGCCATCGTGTTCTACGGCGCCTGCCACCCCCGCATCGACGACATCCTCAACCGCCACCACACCCTGCGCACCCAGGGCCAGAACTGCATCGTCATGCTGCTGGGCTACGAACGATTCATGGAAGAGCTGGAAAAGGGTGCCTATTTCCTGCTTGAGGACTGGGCCAACACCTGGCAACCGATGATCACCCAGGCCTTCGGCACCAACCTCGCCGTGGTACGGGAGATCTTCCACAGCAGCCACAAGTACATGGTCGCCCTGCGCACCCCCTGTTCCGGCGACTTCACCGCCGCCGCCGAGGCCGCAGCCCGTTTCGTCGACCTGCCGCTGATCTGGATGGATACCGACCTGTCGCATCTGGAATCGGTGCTCGCCGAGGCGGTGGCGCGCCGTGAGGCCGGGCAATGAACACCGTCGAGCCGACCACCGCCGCGCCGGAGGAGGAGGTCAGCCGCCTGCGTTCGCGCCTGAAGAGGCTGGCCGAGGAGAAGGCCTACCTGCAACTGGTGATACGGATGATCGAGCGCATCGACCCCGCCCCCGGCGTGACCGACATGGTCGACAACCTGCTGCACAACATCGTCGAATCGATCGGCGGCACCGACATCAAGATCTGGTACTGGATGGACGGCCGTCTCCTTCATCACAGCTATTTCGGTGGCCGCGCCTCCCCGGCCGTGATCGACGATCCGCTCGCACGCCAGGTGGTGCAGGAGCGCCGCTTCATCGAAGTCGACGGCAACGAGGCCGACAACCTGCTGCGCGGCGAGATCCTGCCCGGCAGCTTCACCTGGGCCTTTCCGCTTCTGGTCGGCGAAAAACTCGTGGGCGTGATCAAGCTGGAGAACATCCATATCTACGGCGCCTCGCTGCGCAGCTACCTGCCGGTGTTCTTCAGTCACGCCGCCCTGATCCTCAACACCGGCATCCGCAACGAATCCAGCCTGCAAAAGGCCTATGGCGAACTTCAGCAAAGCCATGCCCAGCTTGCCAAGACCCAGCATTCCATCGACCAGGCCGCCATCTGCGTATTCTGGATCGTGCCCGAAAGCGCCCGCTTCACCTACGTCAACGAGCGCGTATGCGAGGTGCTCGGCTACAGCCGCGATGAACTGCTGGGCGGCATGACGGTGGCCGACATCGACCCCAACTGGCCCGCAGAACGCTGGCCGGAGCACCTGGCCGAGCTGCGGCGGAGCAAATTCATGGTGCTGCGCACCGACCACCGCAAGAAGACCGGCGAGGTGTTTCCGGTCGAGGCCACGGTATACATCAGCGAATTCGAGGGCGAGGAACACATGGTTTCATTCGTCACCGACATCCGCGAACGGATCGCCAGCGAGGAAGCGATGAAGGCGGCGCTGGCGGCGGCCGAGTCGGCCAACCGCATGAAATCGGTGTTTCTCGCCAACATGAGCCACGAGTTGCGCACACCGCTCAACGCCATCCTCGGCTTTGCCCAGATCATGGAACGCGACCCGCGCATCCCCGATGACGAGCGGGAAAACCTCCGCACCATCAACCACAGCGGTCGCCACCTGCTGACCCTGATCAACGATGTGCTGGAAATCTCGCGCATCGAGGCCGGCCGCCTGCGCCCGCAGGACGAACCCTGCGACCTGCACGAGCTGGCGCACAGCCTGGTCGAACTGATGCGGCCGCGCGCCCAGGCCAAGGGCCTGGAACTGCGCGTGCGCATCGATCCCGACACACCGCGCTACGTGATGACCGATACCGGCAAGCTGCGCCAGATCCTGCTCAACCTGATTTCAAATGCCACCAAGTACACCACGACCGGACACATCGAGCTCGACCTGAGCCGCCTCCAACCGCCGGGCGCCGCGCCCCGGCTCTGCCTGCGCGTGACCGACACCGGCATCGGCATCGCTGAATCCGAGCAGGGACGCATCTTCGACCCCTTCTACCAGACCGAGCACGGCATCGCCCTGGGCGAGGGCACCGGCCTCGGCCTCACCATCAGCCGTGAATATGCCCGCCTGATGGGCGGCCAGCTGGACGTCGAAAGCCGCCCGGGCAACGGCGCCAGTTTCTGCCTCACCCTGCCCTGCCTGCCGAGCCAGGCCATCCAGCCGGTCGAAGCCGGACACGGCCGGGTGATCGGCCTGGCCGACGACCGGCCGCCGCCGCGCGTGCTGGTCGCCGAGGACGATGCCGACAGCCGCCGCCTGCTCGAAACCCTGCTCGGCGAGGCCGGCTTCAGCGTACGCGGCGTCGCCGACGGCGACCAGGCGGTGCACGAATTCACGCGCTGGCACCCCGACTTCATCTGGATGGACATGCGCATGCCGGTGCTGGACGGCTATGCCGCCACGCGCGCCATCCGCGCCCTGCCGAACGGCCAGGCGCCGCGCATCGTCGCCCTCACCGCCAGCGCCTTCCAGGAAGACCGGACCGCCATCCTCGCCGCCGGCTGCGACGCGGTGATGACCAAGCCGCTCGACGAGAGCCGGCTGTTCGAAATGATGCGCGAACAGCTCGACCTGCATTATCGTTACATCGATTCGCCCGAAGTCACGGGTCCGGCCGCGGAATCCGCGCCGCTCACCCTGCCCGACTCGTTTCCCGAACCCCAGCGCACCGCCCTCGCCGCCGCCGCCGAGATCCTCGACATGGAAGGCTGTCGCGGCGTGCTCGCCCAGCTGCGCGAGAGCGACCCGGCGCTGGCCGAACAACTCCTCGATCTGGTCAACGACTACCAGTTTGAGCGCCTGCAAGCCCTATGCAAGACACGATGACCGCACCCTCCCAGCCAACCACAGGCTCCGGCCGGCCATTGATCCTGATGATCGATGACCAGCCCTCCAACCTGCATGTGCTGGCCGCCGCGCTGAAGGCCGACTACCGCCTGCGGGTGGCCACGGACGGTCCCGGCGGCCTCGCCCTGGCGCGCCAGGACGAACGCCCCCGCCTCATCCTGCTCGACGTGATGATGCCCGGCATGAGCGGCATCGAGGTATTGCGCGAGCTGCGCGCCGCGCCCGACACCGCCGACATCCCGGTGATCCTGGTCACCGCAGACGCATCCGAGCAGACCCAGCTCGACGCGCTCGAGCTGGGCGCCGACGATTACCTGCACAAGCCGGTGGTGGCGCGGGCCTTGCTGGCGCGGGTGCGCAACCTGCTGCTGCGACGCGCCGCCGAGGAAGAATCGCGCCGGCTCAATGTCGAGCTGGAGGCGCGGGTACGCGAGCGCACCGCCGAGCTTGAAACCCTCAATCAGGAACTGGTCGCCGCCCGCGACACGGCCCTGGCCGCCAATCGGGCGAAAAGCCTGTTCCTTGCCAACATGAGCCACGAGCTGCGCACCCCGCTCAACGCCATCCTCGGCTTCGCCCAGCTGATGGTGCACGATGAGCGCATTCCGGAGGACCAGCGCCACAACCTCGCCATCGTCAACCGCAGCGGCCAGCACCTGCTGGCGCTGATCAACGACGTGCTGGAGATCGCCCGCATCGAGTCGGGCCGGATCGAGCGCATCGAGCGGCCATTCGACCTGTTCGACCTGCTCGACTCCATCGTCGAGGTGATGGCGCTGCGCGCCGAGACCAAGGGGCTGGCCCTGCGCCTCGAACGCGCCGCCGGCCTGCCGCGCCAGGTGACGGGCGACCTCGGCAAGCTGCGCCAGATCCTGCTCAACCTGCTCTCCAACGCGGTCAAGTACACCCCGCACGGCGGGGTCACCCTCAGCGTCGAAGCGGCGGCCACCGGCGACGACCGCGTCGAGATCCGGTTCACGGTCGAGGACAGCGGCGTCGGCATCAGCGCCGCCGAGCTCGAACGCATCTTCCAGCCCTTCTACCAGACCGCGCATGGCGTGGCGCTGGGCGAGGGCACCGGCCTGGGGCTGGCGATCAGCCGCGAATATGCCGAACTGCTGGGCGGCCAGCTCGACGCCGAAAGCACGCCCGGAGCCGGCTCCCGCTTCCGCCTGCGCCTGCCGCTGGCGATCAGCGCCACCACCGGTGCAGGCGGCGAGCCACGCCGCATCCTCGGCCTGGCCGCCGGCGAGCCGAGCCGCCGCATCCTGGTCGCCGAAGACCATCCCGACAACCAGGCGCTGATCACCGCCATCCTCGAACAGGCCGGCTTCCAGTGCCGGGTGGCCGGCGACGGCCATGAAGCGGTCGCCTTGTTCCAAACCTGGTCGCCGCACCTGGTCCTGATGGACATGCGCATGCCAGGCATGGACGGCTATGCCGCCAGCCGCGCCATCCGCGCCTTGCCCAACGGCGACAGGACACCCATCGTCGCACTCACTGCCTCGGCATTCGCCGAGGAACAGCCGGAGATCCTCGCCGCAGGCTGTATCGACATCATCCGCAAGCCGGTCGAGGCCGATGTGCTGCTGGAACGGATCGGCCGCCTGCTCGGCCTGGCCTACCGCTACGAACAGAGTGAATCGGTGGCCGGCACCCCGCGGCTCGATGCACTGCCGGCCCTGCCCGACGATGCCCGCCGTGAGGCCTTACGCGCCGCAGCCATCGAGCTGGACAGCCAGAAGGTGCTGGCCATCGCCGCGGATCTGGCGGTAGACTGGCCCGCCCTGAGCGAAGCGATCACCGCCTGCGCGCGCGGCTACCGCTTCGACCGGATCCTGGAATTGTGCGAGAGGACCGCCCCATGACCGCCCCTGGCGACGCCCCGCCCACCTCCGCCCCGATCACGGGCAGCGTGGTCATCGTCGACGACAACCCGAACAACCTGCAAGTGCTCGGCAACATCCTGCAGGAGGCCGGTTACAAGGTGCGTCCGGCCCTGGGCGGCGAGATCGCCCTGCGCGCCATCGCCGCCAGCCCGCCCGACCTGATCCTGCTCGACATCCGCATGCCCGGCCTGGACGGCTACGAGACCTGCCGCCGCCTCAAGGCCGACCCCGTCAGCCGCGAGATCCCGGTCATCTTCATCAGCGCCCTGCACGAGGTCGAGGACAAGCTCACCGCATTCCGCGCCGGGGGCGTCGACTACATCGCCAAACCCTTCCAGGCCGACGAGGTGCTGGCCCGGGTGCGCACCCACCTCCAGCTCTATCGCATGCAACGCCAGCTGGAAAGCCTGGTCGATGAGCGTACCCGCGACCTGCGCCTGGCCTTCGAATCGCTCAAGCAGAGCCAGGACCGCTATCACCGCATGCTGGTGCAGACCATCCAGGCCATTGCCCTGACCGTCGAAAAACGCGACCCCTACACCGCCGGCCATGAGGCGCGAGTGGCGGATCTGGCCAACGCCATCGGCGAAAAGTACGGCCTGCCGGCCGAACGCCTGGAAGGACTGCGCCTGGGCGGAATGATCCACGACATCGGCAAGATCTACCTGCCGGCCGAGATCCTCAACCGGCCCGGCCGCCTGTCCGAGGCCGAATTCGCCCTCATCCGCACGCATCCCGAGGTCGGCCGCGACATCGTCGCCGAGGTTGAATTTCCCTGGCCGGTGGCGGACATGATCGTGCAGCACCACGAACGCCTCGATGGCAGCGGTTACCCGCGCGGCCTGAAAGGGGACGCGATCCTGATCGAGGCCCAGATCCTGGCCGTGGCCGACGTGGTCGAGGCCATGGCCTCGCATCGCCCCTATCGCCCGGCGCTCGGGATCGATGTGGCGCTCGACACCATCCGGCGTGGCAGCGGCACGCTGTTCAACCCCGACATCGCCGCACTCTGCACCGGACTGATCGAATCCGGAGAGTGCCGGCTCAGCGCCCACCCTGACGCATGAGCGAATCGCGCATCCTGCTCGCCCACGGCAACGGCGGCCGCTACATGCGCGAGCTGATTGGCGCGGTGTTCGCCCGCCATCTCGGCAACCCGCTGCTCGACACCGAGGCCGACGCAGTCGCCCTGCCGCCGCTGACCGGCGACTGGATGCTCACCACCGACGGCTTCACCGTCCAGCCCCTGGAGTTTCCCGGCGGAAACCTGGGTTCGCTCGCCGTGCATGGCGTGGTCAACGATCTGGCCGTGGCCGGCGCCGAGGCGCGCTACCTCACCCTCTCGGCGATCCTCGAGGAAGGCCTGGAAATCGCGCGCCTCGATCGGCTCATCGCCAGCTTCGCCGCTGCCGCGCGCGAATCCGGCGCCGTGGTGGCCGCCGGCGACACCAAGGTGGTGCGCCAGGGCGAAGGCGGCGGCCTCTATCTCAACGTCGCCGGGCTGGGACTGCGCCGCGCCCGCGCCCCGCTCGGACTTTCCGGCATCCGCCCCGGCGACGCCGTGCTGGTGTCCGGCCCGATCGGCGACCATGGCGTCGCGGTGATGCTGGCGCGCGAACAGTTCGGCCTGTCCGGCGACCTCGCCTCCGACTCCGCATCCGTGCTGCCGCTGGCACGCGCGGCATGGGATCTGCCCGGCCTGCGCTTCATGCGCGACCCCACCCGCGGCGGCCTGGCCAGCGTCGCGCACGAAATCGTCCAGGCCAGCGGACACGCCATCGTATTGCAGCAAAATGCCATCCCGGTGCGTGACGCCGTCCGCGCCGTATGCGAAATACTCGGCTACGACCCCTATTACCTCGCCTCTGAAGGCCGCATCGTCGCCGTGTGCACCGCCGACACGGCCGAACCCCTGCTCGCCGCCTGGCGCGCCCTGCCCGGCGGCGAGTTGGCGCGCAAAATCGGCGCGATCGCCCCCGGCCCGGCCCGGGTGCTGATCGAGACCGATTTCGGCGGCCGGCGCATCCTCGACGAACTGGAAGACGATCCCTTGCCGCGCATCTGCTGAGGCCAGGCCCGCAGACCGGCGCACGATCCACCATGCCGTCCACCATGTCGCCCCGTCTTCCCGCCCGGCTCGCGGCCCTGCTCGATCCCGCCGCCTACCCGCACCCGGTCGATGCGGTGCGGCTGATCGAAACCCACATCTCCTGGCTGCTGATTGCCGGAGAATACGCATACAAGATCAAGAAACCGGTCAACCTGGGTTTTCTCGATTTCAGCCGCCCGGAACAGCGCGCTTTCTATTGCAGCGAGGAAATCCGCCTCAACCGGCGCCTCGCCCCGGAGATCTACCTCGACGTCGTGCCGCTGCGCGCCGGCCCGTGCGGCGCAGCGCTGGGCGGTGCTGGCGAAATCATCGAATGGGCGGTGCGGATGCGTGCCTTCCCTTCCGAAGCGACCCTCGACCGCGCCACGCGGCTCCGCGCCGAGCAGATCGACGCCATCGCCGCCCGCATCGCGGCCTTTCATGACGGCCTGCCCCGGCCTGCCGAGCCCAACCCGTTCGGCAGTCCGGAAACGATTCACCAACCCGCACTCGACAATTTCAGCCAGATCGCCCCCCTCCTGCCCGCCACCGACCGGCCCCGCCTGGAACGGCTGCAAACCTGGAGCGAACACGAATTCACGCGCCTTGAAGCCCATTTTCAGGCCCGCAAGCGCGACGGCCAGATCCGCGAATGCCACGGCGACCTTCATCTAGGCAACATCGCCTGGGTGAACGCCGCGCCCCTGATCTTCGACGCACTCGAATTCAGCCC
>CAZOZD010000002.1:0-918 GCA_964584195.1 uncultured Burkholderiales bacterium | reverse complement strand
ATCGACCCGATCAGCGAGCTCGCATTCCTGCGCATGGACCTCATGGCGCGCGGCGAGGACGCCCTCGCCTGGCGCCTCATCGACCGCTACCTCGGCCACCGCGACGACCATGCCGGGCTGGCCGGATTGCGCTATTACGCGGTCTACCGCGCCATGGTGCGGGCCAAGATCGCCGCCATCCGCCAGAGCCAGCAAGGCACTTCACCCGCACCGCAAAGCGCTGAATTCGAACGTTATCTCGCCCTCGCCGAGCGCCTCGCCAGCCCCGGTCGCCCCGCCCTGCTGCTGATGCACGGCTTGTCGGGCAGCGGCAAGAGCTGGCTCGCCGAACGGCTGGTCGAACGGCTCGGCGCCATCCGGCTGCGCTCCGATGTCGAACGCAAGCGCCTGTTCGGCCTCGCCCCCCAGGATCGCCCGGAACCCCGCCAAAGCACGCGCCTGTACAGCGCCGAAGCCACCCGGGCCACCTTCGAGCACCTTGCCCGCCTCGCCGAACAACGGCTTGCCGACGGATACCGGGTCATCGTCGACGCCACCTTCCTCGACCGCGCCCTGCGCGCCCGGTTCATCACCCTGGCCACCCGGCACGGCATCCCCGCGCAACTCATCGACGTCACCGCCCCGCTCGAATGCCTCCGCCAACGCCTGCGCCAACGACAGGCCCAGGCCAACGACCCCTCCGACGCCGACCTCGCCGTGCTCGAACACCAGCTCGCCCACCACGACCCACCCAGCCCCGCCGAAGGCGCCCACCTCCACCACTACGCCAGCGAATCCCCCACCGCCCTGGCCGAACTACTGACCCGGCTGGAAGCGGCCGAAACGCAACCCAGCCAGGGTTCATGGCGATAGCGCCACCCCGAATGAACCCAGATTGTCCATTGAGAATTTTTCACCCCTTCCCCCATTGGGGGAAGG
>CAZOZD010000001.1:0-32721 GCA_964584195.1 uncultured Burkholderiales bacterium | reverse complement strand
CATGGCCTCATTCTCTCAAGAGTCGAAGCCTCCTCAAAACCCGGGGCGGTTCAGCTGTGGGTTTCGTCGAGCGCCTCGTTCTTTTTCATGGCGTGCCGATTCGACGGTTCAAGAGCCGGTTGCACGGCCCCGGCCGGCAAAGCGTGCAATCTCGGCGAGCAGTTCAGCTTCCTGGTAGGGCTTGCCCATGTATACGTCGACCCCCAGTTCGAGGGCGTGCTGGCGGTGTTTGTCGGCGCTGCGCGAGGTGATCATGATGATGGACAGGTCGTGGGTCAGTTCGTTGGCGCGCACGTGGCGGGCGGTTTCGAAGCCGTCCATGCGCGGCATTTCGATGTCGAGCAGCATCACTGCGGGGCATTCCTGTTCGAGGAATTCGAGCGCTTCCATGCCGTCCTTGGCGGTGGCGACGCGGTAACCTTCGCGGTGCAGCAGGCGGCCGGTGATCTTGCGCACGGTCAGTGAGTCGTCGACCACCAGAACCAGCGGCTTCTGTTCGCCGGCAGGCACTTGTGCAGCCTGCGCCGTTGGCGTGCCTGGCCCGGCCGCGGCGGCGCGCTCGGCCAGGGCAAACGGATTGAGGATGAGTGCGACGCGGCCGTCGCCGAGCACGGTCGCCCCGGCCACACCGGCGACCCGGGCCAGTTGCGGGCCGATGTTCTTCACCACGGCCTCATAGTTGCCGAGCAGGCGGTCGACCCGGAGGGCCAGGCGCTCGTCGCCGGAGGCGAGCAGCATCACGGTACGGTATTTTCCTTCAGGCGCCACTGCGGTCTGCATGGTCAGCTCGGCGAGGCTGCGCAGCGGGTAATGGACCGACTCGAACTCCACCCTGCCAGCGGCGGCGATGGTGTTCCATTCTTCTTCCCGCACTTCCTTGACCAGCACCACGTTGCTGGCCGGCAGGGCATAGGTCTGATCGCCCGCCACCGCCAGCACCACTGCCGCCAGGGCGAGGGTGAGCGGCAGGCGCAGGGTGAAACGGCAGCCCTGGCCGGGCTGGCTTTCGAGACGGACGCGACCGCCGACACCGGCGACCTCGCTGCGTACCACGTCGAGGCCGACGCCGCGCCCGGCGAGCTGGGTGACGGTGTCGGCGGTGGAAAAACCGGACTGGAACAGTAAACCGTACAGGCGTTCGTCGCTGGCGGGCTCGTCCCGGCTCAGCCAGCCCAGGGCCTCGGCGCGATGGCGCACGCGGGCGGAGTCGATGCCGGCACCATCGTCGCTGATGCGCACCACCACCTCGTTGCCTTCGTGTGCAACCGAGAGTTCGATGCGCCCCTCCTCCGGCTTGCCGACCGCCCGGCGCACCTCGGGCGCTTCGATGCCATGCGCCACGGCATTGCGCAACAGGTGTTCGAGCGGTGCGGTGACCCGCTCCAGGAGGGTGCGATCGATCTCTTTCTCGCTGCCTTCGATGACCAGGCGCGCCTTTCTGCCCAGCTCGCGCGCCGCCTGGCGGACGATGCGGTGCAGGCGGTCGGCCTGGCTGGCGAAGGGCACCAGACGCAGGCCCATCAGTTCCTGCTGCAATGCACGCGCCATGCGCTGCTGCTGGGTGAGCGCAGTCTCCGCCTCGGTCAGGCCGGAGAGCAGGTTGTCCTGGGCGGTGGATACGTCGTTCACACTTTCCGCCATCAGCCGGGTGAGTTCCTGCAGACGTGTGAAGCGGTCGAATTCAAGCGGATCGAAGCGTGCGTCCTCCTGTTGCTGTGCCGCCAGTTGCGAGCGCATCTGGGTCTCCGCCTGGATTTCCATTTCGCGCAACTGATTGCGCAGCCGATCGACGTTGGCGGTGAGTTCCTGCGCAGTCATCTTGTAATGGAAGATGACGTTTTCCAGGCGGGCGCGGGCAATGCTGATCTCGCCCGCCTCGTTGAGCAGGCTGTCGAGCACGTCGGGTCGGGCCCGCCAGGGGCCGGCACGGGCCGCTTCGGGGCTTGTCTCGACCGGGGCGCGCGCCGGTTCCGTGGCCGGCGCCGATTCGTGCCTGCTGGCGGCCGGGCCCGGCCGGGCGAGGCGTTCGATCCGTTCGGCGAGTCGGTCGCCAGCCTCGTCGAAACGGTCGAGCCGGGCCGGATCCGGAGCCGCATCGCCCAGTTCGACGATCTCCGTTTCCAGGGCATGGGCCTGCTCGCCCAGACGCATGGCCCCAGCCATGCGGGCGCTGCCCTTGAGGGTGTGCAGCAGGCGTTGCAGGGCTGCCCGACGGGTCACGTCGGCGGGGAACTGGCGCCATTGCCGGAGTGCCTCGCCGATGCGTGGCAGCAACTCTTCCGCCTCGGCGAGGAAGATGGGCAGCAGGAGCGGGTCGAGCGGATCCGGCTCGTCCGCTGCGACAGCACTGGCATCGAGCGGCACCGGTTCGGGGACTGGCTCAGGAGCCGGCTCGGGGTCCGGTTCGGACGAAGGCAGGGTGGTCTCGTCGCCCCCATCGAGGATCGCCAGCTCGTCGGCCAGCCCGGAAACCGGCACCGGGAAGCGGCCAGCCAGGATCTCCGCCAGCATGACTTCGAGCCGCTCCAGGATGGGCTCGAAGCGGGCCGCGTCGATCGCCGGCGTGCCCTTCGCGGCGTGAGCCTGGGCCCAGCCTTCGATGGTGTGCGCGGCCTCGGCCAGCGGGGTAAAGCCGGTGGTCCGGGCGATGCCAGCCAGGGTATGGGCGGCACGGACGAAGTCTTCGCCACCTGTGCCGGCGGCAAACTCCGGCACCATGCGCTTCAGGTCGTCCAGGCGTTGCCGGGCCTCAGCGGCGAAGATCTGGAACAGCGCCGCCGGCAGACTGTGCTCGCCAAAGCGGACCAGATCGTCGGCCGGGCTCGCGGGGGCCGCCGGCGCCGGCGCCCCCGCGTCAGCTTTTGGGGGCGGCGCGCCTCCCTCACCACGCAGGGCGCGCGCGGCGGTGACGAGTGCATCGGCCTCGACCACGACCCGGCCATGCGCCTCCAGTTCGGCCACCCAGGTGGCGAATGCCGCCGCCGCGCCGGCAATGAACTCGATCAGGTCGGGGTTGACCGCACGACCGTCGGCGAGCCAGACGTTGAGGGTCTGTTCCACCTCCCAGGCCACCTCGGCAGGATCGGTGAGCCCTACCATGCGGCCACTGCCCTTGAGGGTGTGGAATCCGCGCCGGATGTCGGCGAATGCATCGCGGTCGCCCGGACTGGCGCGCAGGCGGGCGAGGTGGTCACGAATGCCTTCCAGTACCTCGACCGCCTCTTCGAGGTAGATCTGCAACAATTCGGCGTCCACTTCCTGGGCGCTCGCCGCCGCCATGCTTGCGGCAGCCGCGGCGGCTTCGGCGGCGGTCTTTTCGGCCGCGGCGCGTTCGGCCTGGGCGAGGCGCTCGGCCACTTCCTGGTCGAGCTGGTGTGCCAGCGCCTCGGCTTCGGCGCGCAGGACGGGGTCGCTGACCAGGTCGGCGTCGCGCTGGAGGCCGGCCAGGGTCGTCTTGAGCGCGGCCCTGGCGACCTCGGCACCGGCGGTCTCGGCCGGGGCGGCGATCCATGCCTCGACTTCGCTCCGGGCCGCGGCGAGCTGGGCGCGCAGCGCGTCCTCGACACGGACTTCCCGCGCCTCGGCGGCGGGCGGCGCCAGCAGGCCGCGCAGGGCGGCCTGATCATCACGCCCCAGACGCAGCGCCTCGATGTACAGGCCCAGGGTGGAGATTGCCTCGGCGACCCAGTCGAGCGCATCGGCGGCCGGTGCCTCGGGGCTGGCGGCCAGGGCCTCGATGCGGGCGATGCTTTCGCGCGCCAGCTCGGCGGCGGCATCCAGTTCCAGCATGTTGAGCGCGCCCAGCACCTGTTTCATCAGGCCGGGTACCAGGGGCAGCGACTCGCGCTGGCTGGAGTCGCGGAAGAAACGGTCGAGCAGTGCCTCGACCTCCTTGAGATTGGCGAGGATCTCCTGGCTGACCTGGGCTAGCAGCAATTTTTCCTGCGCCTGGCGCGCCATCTCGTCAAGCATGGGTACGCTCGGCAACTGGGCGAGATCGAGTTCGGGATCGATCGCCGCCTGCAAGCGCTGGCCCTGCAAGCCGGTTTGCTGATTGAACTCATCGGGCAACGGCCAGTCGCGCTCGCTGGCGTTCTGGATCAGGATCAGCGCGGTCGCCATCTCCAGTTGCAGGCCCTCATTCTGGCTGGCGGCGGCGGCACTGCCGAACTCGCGGGCGATGGATTGCTGGATGCGGGCCAGCTGGGCGAGGCCCGGGCTGGGCAGCGCGGCGCATGCATCGGCCAGCCGGACCGCGACCTGACGGAAGGGCTCGACCGCGTCCTCACGGCCACCGCACAGCTTCAGCCAATGCTCCTTGGCGGTATTGACCAGCTCCCGCAATGCGGCGAGGCGCGGTCGCACATCGTCGCCGCGCGCAGTCTCCGGCGCGACCGGAAGCCAGGCGGCGAGGCCGAATCGCTCGCGTGCCTCGGCAGCGCGACCCTCGGCCACGTCGGCCCGGGCGAGGTAATAGAACAGGTCGCGCAGCAAACGATCGGCGAGTGATTTCGAACCTTCCATGAGGCGGCGCAATTGCAGGTCGACGCGACCGAACAGGCGTTTGACCCAGGGGTCGAGTTCGAGACCACCACTGCGCAGGGCCTCGACCAAGGCCCCTGTCGACCACCAGAAGGTGTATTGCGCCGGCCCCGGCGCCAGTGTCTCGACCTCGCGCAGGGCATCGCCCATCTCCATCAGGCCGGTGGCGGCGTCCTTGTTCTGCAACACCCGCAGCAGGCCCTTCTGGTAACGGGCGCGGGCAGCGTGCAGGGCACGCCGGCGGGCTTCGTCGTCGAGGTTCAGCTCCGGCTCGGTGCGTGGCTGGCGTACGCTGGTGTCGGGGTAGAACAGCTCGCTCGGCGGCGCCGGATCGGCACCGCGCCGGGCTTGCAGGGCTGCAAGCTGGGGTGCGAGTGCAAGCTCGGTATTGGGACGGCCATCGAGCAAGGCCTGCAAGTAGGCTTGCAGGGCGTCGATGACCGTGCCCAGCACCGCCACCGATTCGGCATCGCGCAACTCGGGGCGGGCCTGCATGTCGGCCAGCAGGCGCTCGGCCTCGGCGCAGACCAGCGACACCCCTTGCAGGTCGACGATCTGGAGTGCGCCGTAGACCTGGTGCAGATGCGCGGCAGCCGCCTTGAGCGGGGTCTCGTCGGTGCCGTTCCAGCCCGTCAGGGCCTCGCGCGCGGCAGCGAATGCGTTGTCGATCTCGCCCTTGACCCAGGTCAGCGGACCAATGTCGAACTCGATCAGGTTATCCATGGATGTTTCCCCGGGTCAGAGCTTGAAGCCGGCCACCGAGACCTTCAGCTCGTCGGACAGCACGGTCAGCTCGCCGATCGATTCGGCGCTCTTGCGGGCACTGTCCGAGGCGAGCCGGGTCTGGGCCAGCACCTGCTGCATGTTCTGCGCGATCTGGGTGGCCATGCCGGCCTGCTCGCGGGTGGAGGCGGAGATGTTCTGGATCAGCCGCGCCAGCCGTTCCGACACCGCCTCGATGTCCTGCAGGGCGCTGGCGGCACCGTCGGTCTTGGCCGCACCCTCGACCACGCCCTGGGTGCTCACCTCCATGGCATGCACGGCGTCCTGGGTATCGCTCTGGATGGTCTTGACGATGGCACCGATGCGGCGGGTGGCCGCACCGGAGCGTTCCGCCAGACGCTGCACTTCTTCCGCCACCACCGAGAACCCACGGCCCGCCTCGCCGGCGGCGGCGGCCTGGATGGCGGCATTGAGGGCCAGAACGTTGGTCTGCTCGGTGATGTCCGAGATCAGTTCGACGATCTCGCCGATCTCCTGCGACGACTCGCCCAGCCGCTTGATGCGTTTCGCGGTGTCCTGGATCTGTTCGCGCAGCGCGTTCATGCTGGCGATGCCCTCGCGTACCGATTCGCCGCCGCGTTGCGCCGCCTCCAGGGACTGGCCCGCCACATCGGCAGAGTCGGCGGCATTCTGCGCCACCTGCGAGATCGAGCCTGACATGCGGTTGACCGAATCGCTGGCGCGGGCGATCTCCTGCGCCTGGCGGTCGGCCACCGCCAGCATCTCGTCGGAAATCTGCTTGGCATCGACGGTGGCCTGGGTGACCTGGTCGGCGGCGCGGTTGACGTTCTCGACCAGCATGCGCAGTTCCTCGATGGCGAAATTGACCGAGTCGGCGATGGCGCCGGTGATGTCTTCCGAGACGGTGGTGCGCACGGTCAGATTGCCCTCGGCGAGGTCACCCATCTCGTTGAGCAGGCGCAGGATGGCGTCCTGGTTGCGGCGGTTTTCGCGCGCGGCCTCCTCGCCGATCTTGCGCGACTCGGCCAGGTTGTACAGCACCAGCAGGAACAGGGATACCGCGCTCATGAACGCGGCGCCGATCGATATGATCAGGGAAGGCAGGTGGCTGGTGTCACGATACTTGCCGCTGACGCCCTGGGTCAGGGCCAGGATGCGGTCGCTGTCGTCGAGGATGGCACGCGCTGCCTGCTTGCCGCGCACCAGTTGCGGCAGGACCTGCATCAGCGCGCCCACGCCGGCCTCGTAGGTCGCGAACAGGGTGGCCAGTTCGTCCAGCTTGGCGCGCGCCGCCGCGTCACTCACCGGTGCCAGATTGAATCCGCCGCCACCCTGGCGCATGCCATCGAGCACGGCGCGGAACGATTGCGCGTCCTTGTCGAGCTGATAGGCGATCTCGGCATCGATGGCCTCGGCGGTGGCCAGGGCGTTGGCGTTCCTGGCCATGCGCTGGGTCCACAGCGACTGTTGCCCGGCCAGCCGTGCCAGGCGGCCGCCGTCGGCCTGCAACAGCGCCGCGAGCTGTTCGGTGAGATCGAACAGCTCGCCGGTCTGGCGGTTGATCAGGCGGATCGCCGCGCCCAGACCGACCAGCGGCTTTTGCTGTTCGACCAGTATGTCGATGTTGGCACGCGAGGCCGTCCACAGGCGCCTCAGCTCGACCAGGTCGGGCTGCACCGCGGCCGGCGAACCCGGAGTCCAGCCGCGCCCATCGCTCAGGAAGGCGAGCCCGTCGGCGAACTCGCGGGCGCCACCGGAAAGACGCTCGAAAGCGGCCTCGTCACCGAGCACGGCCCGTTGCGCCGCATTGGCGTAACGCTGCGACAACATTTGCAAACGGGTGGCGGTCTCCAGGTATTCGGCGTGATTACCGATACGGTAGAAGTGGTAGGTGACGCCAGCCAGGGTGCACAGCACACTGAGCAGGAGCACCAGCACCAGGGTCGGATAGCGCTGCTCCTCCGGCAGCCCCTTGATCAGCGGCAGGTTACCCGGGTCGCGCGCAGCCAGGGCATTGAGCCCTTTCGCCAGCGATTCGCCGACGGCGTGGGCGAGCCGGGCCAGCGGACCCTGGCCGGAACGGCCGGCGGGCTTGGATTTTTTCATTGCCATCGTTCGTCCTTCATCAGGTGCTGCGCCGGTCGGCGTCAATCCTGGCCGGCGTGCAGGAAGACGGGGTCATTCACCAGCGCTTCCATGTCGAGTTCATTCCAGACCTGGCCGTCTCCACCTTGCCAGCGTTGCCGCATCCAGGCCGGTGCGTCGGCTTGCGGGGCGCCGGCCTGCATGCCGGCAATGCTGCGCAGGCCGAGCGCGCGTTCGATGCGGATGGCAGCGTTGACCCCGAAGCGGGGGTGGGCAAGCAGCACACGAAGCTCGCCCGGCTCCACCGTGCGCCCGGCGCCCACAAAGGCAGCGAGATCGGTACAGCCATACAGCACGCCACGCACACTGACCACGCCGAGGAACCACGGTCGCGCCCAGGGCACCGGGGTGAGACGCGACACCCCGGTCAGCGCGCTGACCTGATCCAGATCGACCAGCCAGTGCCGTTCGCCCGCCACGAAGCCCAGCTTGGAGGATTCGCCCGGCTGGCGGGCGACGCTGGAGAGACGCTCGGCCAGCCGGGCCTGGAATTCGCGCAGGCTGACGCGTTCGCTCATCCAGCCAGGGCCCGGATACTGGCCAGGAGGTCTTCCGCCTGCACCGGCTTGACCAGATAGGCAGCGGCCCCCTGGCGCAGCCCCCACATCTTGTCTGTGTCCTGGTCCTTGGTGGTGCACAGGATCACCGGGATGTTCTTGGTATCGGGGTCGCGGGAAAGGCTGCGGGTGGCCTGGAAGCCGTTCTGGCCCGGCATCACCACATCCATCAGGATCAGGTCGGGCTTGTCGGCACGGGCCTTGGCGAGACCCTCCTCGCCGTTCTCGGCGGTGCTCACCTCGAAGCCGTTGCGGCGCAGGATGTCGGAGAGGTAATAACGCTCGGTGGGCGAGTCGTCGACGATCAGCACGCGATGGATGGCCATGACAAGGTTCTCCGGCTCAGGAGCGGCCACCGGCATGGCGGCGCACCACTTCGAGGAGCCCCTCCTTGCTGAACGGCTTGGTCAGGTATTCGTCGGAACCGACCAGGCGGCCCCGGGCGCGGTCGAACAGGCCGTCCTTGGATGAGAGCATGATGACCGGGGTATCGCGAAAGCGCGGATTTTTCTTGATCAGAGCGCAGGTCTGGTAGCCATCCAGGCGCGGCATCATGATGTCGACGAAGATCAGCGCCGGGTGCTGGTCGGCGATCTTGGCCAGTGCATCAAAGCCATCCTCGGCCAGCACCACCTCGCAACCGGCCTGGCCAAGAAATATCTCGGCACTGCGGCGGATGGTGTTGCTGTCGTCGATCACCATCACCTTGACGCCCCTGGGCAACTCCTCCATCGCCTCCACCTCGCTTCCTGCCATCGATTGCGCGCCGAGCCGCGGGCCCGTTGTGGGATAATCGGACGGATTGTGCATCAATCCAGTTGAACAGCAAAGCGCCGGCATGTCCCAGCCCCTTCCCGCCGTACTCGTGTTCGCCGCCACCGACCCCACCTCGGGTGCCGGCCTGCATGCGGACGTGCTCACCCTCGCTGCGCTCGGCTGTCATCCGCTGGGCGTGGTCACCGCCGTCACCGTGCAGGATACCGTCGGCGTCGAGGATTTCATGGCGCTCGATGCGCTCTGGGTGGCCGACCAGGCCCGCGCGGTGCTGGAGGACATGCCGGTGGCGGCATTCAAGCTGGGTATGCTTGGCAGCGTCGAGACCGTGGCGATGATCGCCGAAGTAGTATCCGACTATCCCGACGTCCCACTCGTGCTCGATCCGGTGCTGGCCTCGGGCCGGGGCGACGAACTGGCCTCGGAGGAGATGATCGAGATCCTGCGCGACCTGCTTCTGCCCCAGACCACGCTGATCACGCCCAACAGCCTGGAGGCGCGGCGTCTGGCGGCCGAGGAGGATGACCTCGGCGAACCGGAGCTGGCCACCTGTGCCGACCGCCTCATCGACCTGGGCTGTGAATTCGCCCTGATCACCGGTGCGCACGAACAGTCCGCCGACGTGGTCAACGTGCTCTATGGCCGCCGCGGCCCATTGCAGACCCTGCACTGGCCGCGCCTGTCCGGCGCCTATCACGGTTCCGGCTGCACACTCGCCTCGGCCATCGCCGCGCACCTGGCCCTCGGCCTCGACATCGAGACCGCCAGCCAGGCCGCCCAGCGCTACACCCACGCCACACTGCGCCATGCGTATCGGCCCGGCATGGGGCAATCGATCCCGGAACGACTCTACCGCATGCGCGCGGAGACTGCCCTTGGCGAGCGGTCCTGATTCGCCCGCCCGCGTTCTGCGCGGCCTGTACGTCCTCACCCCGGACTGGCCCGACACCGCCCGTCTGGTTGCGCTCACCGAGGCCATCCTGCAAGGCGGCTGCCGTTGGCTGCAATACCGCAACAAGACCGCCAGCCCCTGCCACCGTGAGGAACAGGCGGGCGCACTGCGCCGCCTTACCCGGATGCATGGCGCCGGCCTGATCGTCAACGACGATATCGATCTGGCCCTGGCGGTGGCGGCCGACGGCGTGCACCTGGGCGCGGCCGACGGCGATCTCGCCGCCGCCCGCGCCCGGCTGGGCCCCGACCGCATCCTCGGCGCATCCTGCTACCAGAGCCTGGAGCGGGCGCGCCGGGCGGTGGCATCCGGCGCGGATTACGTCGCATTCGGCAGTTTTTACCCGTCCCCGACCAAGCCCGACGCGGCACGCGCCGACCCGGATCTGCTCCGGCAAGCGCGCGACCTCGGGGTGCCCCTGTGCGCAATCGGCGGCATCACGCTCGCCAACGCCCCCGCCCTGCTCGCCGCCGGCGCCGACCTCCTGGCGGTGATCAGCGCCGTGTACGATGCGTCCGAGCCTGGCGCGGCAAGCCGGGCTTTCCTGCAACTTTTCGATCCAACCCCGACCCCATCATGACCTCACGCAACGACCAGCTGTTCGCCCAATCCCAGCAACACATCCCCGGCGGCGTCAATTCCCCGGTCCGGGCCTTCGGCTCGGTGGGCGGCACGCCCCGTTTCTTCAGCCGTGGCGCCGGCAGCCGGGTATGGGACGCCGACGGCAAGGAATACATCGACTATGTCGGCTCCTGGGGGCCGCTCATCCTCGGTCACGCCGACCCCGACGTGGTGCGCGCGGTGCAGGAAACCGCGGCGCGCGGCCTCTCCTTCGGCGCGCCCACCGAACTGGAACTCGCCATGGCCGAGCGCCTGAGCGAGCGCCTGCCCAGCCTGGAAAAGGTGCGCCTGGTCAGCTCCGGCACCGAAGCCACCATGAGCGCCATCCGCCTCGCACGCGGGTTTACCGGCCGCACCCGGCTGATCAAGTTCGAAGGCTGCTACCACGGCCACGCCGACAGCCTGCTGGTGAAGGCCGGCTCCGGCGCGCTCACCTTCGGCCAGCCCAGCTCCGCCGGAGTGCCGGCCGAGATCACCGCCCACACCCTGGTGCTGGACTACAACGACAGTGCGCAGGTGCGGCGGGTGTTCGCCGAACAGGGCCGCGAGATCGCCGCGGTCATCGTCGAGCCGGTGGCCGGCAACATGAACCTGGTGCCGCCGGCGCCCGGCTTCCTGGAGACCCTGCGCGAATGCTGCACCCAGGCCGGCGCGGTGCTGATCTTCGACGAGGTGATGACCGGCTTCCGGGTCGGTCCGGCTTCGGCCCAGGGCCTGTACGGCATCCCCCCCGACCTCACCACGCTCGGCAAGGTGATCGGCGGTGGCCTGCCGGTGGGCGCGTTCGGCGGCCGTGCCGAGATCATGGACCGGCTTGCACCCCTGGGCCCGGTGTACCAGGCCGGCACGCTGTCCGGCAACCCGGTGGCGGTGGCGGCGGGCCTGGCCACCCTCGACAAGATTGGCGTACCCGGCTTTTACGACGCGCTCGCTGCGCGCGCCCGGCAACTGACGGAGGGGCTCACCGCCGCCGCGCGCGAGGCCGGGGTGCTGTTCTCCGCGCAGTCGGTGGGCGGCATGTTCGGCCTCTATTTCCGCGCCACCCCGCCCGCCTCCTACGCCGAGGTGATGGAGTGCGACCGCGAGGCGTTCAACCGCTTCTTCCACCTCATGCTGCTTGAAGGGGTGTACCTCGCGCCTTCGGCCTTCGAGGCCGGATTCGTATCCGCCGCGCACAGCGAGGCCGACATCGACACCACGCTGGCCGCCGCCGCACGCGCATTCGCTCGCCTGGCACCCTGATCCAGCCCCGACCGCGATGCACGACGAACTCAGCCCCGAGGACAGCTTCCGCCTCAACGTACTGCTCACCCAGGACCTCAAGGCGGTACGCATCGACGAATCGGGCATGAAGCTTTTCGCCCTCACCGCCCAGGGCGAGGCGGCCATGCCGCTCCATCCCAATTGCCGGCCGGAACAATACCTGCGCCGGGTGCGCGAGGTGCTGGCCGGCCATGCGCTGGGCTCGCCCGCCGGCTATCCGGTCCACCTTTCGCGCTGGACCCGGCACGGCCAGATGGACAGCGCCAATCTCGGCCGCCTGCTGCTCACCGGCGAACCGGAAGCGGTGGTGGCGGTGGTGCACTCGCCCGCGCTCACCGACGAGATCGCCGCCCATGCATGGTGGGTCCTGCCCAGCATCGAGCACGCCACGCTGATGCTTTCCCGCCGCGCCGTGGCGGAAGGACGGATGGGCCCGATCCTGGCCGGATTCCTGATCGAGCACCTGCCCTTCCTGCACGACGATCATGTGGCAATCATGGACACCGTGGCGGTACTGCTCTACTCCGGCGCACTCACCGAAGCCCAGCGCGAGGCGGTATGGCGACGCGGCCGGGCGCGCAACACCTATTACGTGACCTTCCTGCAGATGTGCCCGGCCAATCTGCCCGACCCCCTGCCGGCGCGCGCAGACCACGCCACGTGCGAAGCCGCGCTGGGCGGACCCGAGGCGAGCAATCCGCTCGCCCGCATGCTGCTACGCTGCCTCTCGGCACAAGGGCAGACCTATCTGTGGGCCGTGACCGAGGTCCTGGGCCGGCCGGAAGTGCAGGAAGTGGTCAACAACACGTTCCGCGCCATCCGTGAATATTTCGCCCCCTTGGGCGAACTCGATTCCGAGGCCGCTTCAAGCGCCCGGGCCGAAGTGCTGGCGGCATGCCCCCGGCTCGACCATGAATGCGATGCCGCATTCGCCCTCGCCCAGGTAAGCGAAGCCGAAAGCCGCGAGGTATTCGCCCGCACCACGGCCATCGGCTCCCTTATGCGCCGCAAGATCGAGCCGCTCACCACCCCCCTGCTGGCCAGTATCGCCTGCCTGCGCGGCGAGACCACGCCGGGCTGAGAGGCCGCGGGCAGGCGTGCACTTGGCCGCCGGACTTAAAGTTATTTATGCGCTTTCCGGGCAAAGCCCCACCCCTGACTCGACTTTCCGGGTTGTCCACCAAACCTGTGGATAACTTTGTTGAAAACCACCCCTAAAACCCTGTCAAAGCCCGTCGAATCAAGCCCCGATCCGCCTCAGCCCAAAAAATGGGCAAATAAATAACAATTTAAAATCAACAACTTGAAACCAACTCCTTGACGGACAAAGGCTTGCGCATGCCCACCCCGAGCCGGGGCCCCTTTTTTGTGCATAACTCATCGCAAAAAACCCCGCACGGACGATTGTCAAGGGGTTGACAGAACTTCGGAGGACGATCCCGGTCGAACTACGCCACCCGGATGGAACCCGGAACCAAGTGGCCCCGGGCCTGGCCGTCGCGACCGGTTCTTGCGGCGTGAGGCTGCTTCACCGCTTCCTTCAGTTGCTCCAGGATCGCCGGGTTTTGGTTCCAGCCGGGCGGCGCCCTTGACGTTCGCTTCGCTCACCTCAGCTTGCGCCGAAACCCGGTTACGCCGTGGCGCCCCCCTGGGGCGGACGTGTTACTTCACCGCTTCCTTCAGTTGCTCCAGGATCGCCGGGTTTTCCAGCGTGGAGGTGTCGGAGGTGATCTCCTCGCCCTTGGCGATGGAGCGCAGAAGCCTGCGCATGATCTTGCCGGAGCGGGTCTTGGGCAGGTTGTCGCCGAAGCGGATCTCGTCGGGCTTGGCGATGGGGCCGATTTCCTTGCCGACGTGGTTGCGCAGTTCATTGACGATCTGTTTCGCTTCATCGCCTTCCGGCCGGGTGCGCTTGAGAACGACGAATGCGACCACCGCCTCGCCCTTGATGTCGTGCGGCTTGCCGACCACGGCGGCCTCCGCCACCAGGGGGTGGGCGACCAGGGCGGATTCGATCTCCATGGTGCCGAGGCGGTGACCGGATACGTTGAGCACGTCGTCGATGCGGCCCATGATCCAGAAGTAGCCGTCCTCGTCGCGGCGGGCCGAGTCGCCGGCCAGGTACTCCTTGCCGCCAAGTTCGGGCGGGAAGTAGGCCTTCTTGAAGCGCTCCGGATCGCCCCACAGGGTGCGCAGCTGGCTGGGGAAGGGGCGGCGGATGACCAGATAGCCGCCCGAGCCCAGCGGCACACTCTTGCCATGCTCATCCACCACATCCGCCATGATGCCGGGCAGGGGCAGGGTGCAGGTGCCGGGCTTGGTGGCCACGGCGCCGGGCAGGGGGGCGATCATGTTGGAGCCGGTCTCGGTCTGCCACCAAGTGTCGACGATGGGACAGCGGGATTGGCCGACCACCTCGTGGTACCACATCCAGGCCTCGGGATTGATCGGCTCGCCCACCGTGCCCAGAAGGCGCAGCGAGGACAGGTCGTGCTGCCTGGGCAGGTCGCCGCCCAGCTTGATCAGCGAGCGGATGGCGGTGGGGGCGGTGTAGAAGGTGGTGACCTTGTGCCGGGCGATCATGGCCCAGAAGCGGCCGGCATCCGGCCAGGTGGGGATGCCTTCGAAGATGACCTCGGTCATGCCCATGGCGAGCGGGCCGTAGGCAACATAGGTATGGCCGGTGATCCAGCCGACGTCGGCGGTGCACCAGTACACATCGGTCTCGGGCTTGGCGTCGAACACCCACTTCATGGACAGGATGGCGCCGAGCAGATAACCGCCGGTGGCGTGCTGCACGCCCTTGGGCTTGCCGGTGGAGCCGGAGGTGTACAGGATGAACAGCGGGTCCTCGGCGTTCATCGGCGTGGCCTCGCATGTGTCGGCCTGGTTGGCGATGAGATCGTGCCACCACAGGTCGCGTCCCTCCACCCAAGCGACCGTGCCGCCAGAGCGCCTGTACACCACCACCTTCTCGACGTTGGCGACATCGCCCATGGTCATGGCCTCGTCCACCGCCGCCTTGAGCGGCACGGCCTTGCCGCCGCGCAGGGATTCGTCGGCGGTGATCACCACCTTCGCCCGGGCGTCCTGGATGCGCTCGTGCAGGGCCTTGGCGGAGAAGCCGCCGAACACCACCGAGTGGATGGCGCCGATGCGGGCGCAAGCCTGCATGGCCACCACGGCCTCCACGCCCATGGGCATGTAGATGATGACCCGGTCGCCCTTGGTGACGCCCAGCGACTTCAGTCCGTTGGCGAACCGGCATACGCGCTGATAAAGCTCGCGGTAGCTCACCCGGCTGACCTCGCCGTTATCGGCCTCGAAGATGATCGCGGTCTTGTCGCCGCGGGTCTCCAGGTTGCGCTCCAGGCAGTTGTAGGAGACGTTCAGCTCGCCATCCTCGAACCACTTGCAGAACGGCGCCCCGGATTCGTTCAGCACCTGGGTGAACGGTTTGTGCCAGTGGATGTTTTCCCGGGCCAGCTCGGCCCAGAACCCCTCGTAGTCGGCCTCGGCCTTGGCGCACAGGGCGCGGTAGGCCTCCATGCCGGAGACGTTGGCCTGGGCGACGAACTCCGGGGCCGGCGGGAATACGCGGTTTTCGGTGAGGACGGACTGGATGGTGGACATGGACGAAGACTCCTCGTGGTCGTTGATGCGACAAGCGGCACGCGGCAGGGCAGCGCGGCGGGCCGGAAAGAGGCAAAATTAGGTCAATTCCCGGCATTTGACAAATGGTAGGCCGATTCGATGACAAATCCAGTGCACGTTTCGCTGTCCGATCCGGCCGCCCTGCTCCAGGAAGCCGCCGAATACAGCCGCTACCTCGCCGCCCGCCTCGCCGCCCGGCCCGACCTGGCTGTCTGGCTGGAGTCCCGTCTGGACCGGCCACTGAGCAGGAATGACCTGCTCGGTCAGCTGGCCAGCCAGCCCTGGCAGGACGAGGCCGGCCTGCATCGGGCCTTGCGCGACCTGCGTCAGCGGGTGATGTGCCTGTTGATCACGCGCGACCTGGCCGGGCTGGCCGACCTCGCGGAAGTGCTGCGGACCTGCACCGAACTCGCGGAGGTGAGCATCCGCGCCGCCTGTGACTGGCTGCACGCCGATCTCGTCCGCGTGCATGGCGAGCCGCTCGATGCCGAGGGCCGGCCGCAGCGCATGATCGTGGTGGGCATGGGCAAGCTGGGCGGACAGGAGCTCAACGTGTCGTCCGACATCGATCCCATCTTCGTCTACCCGGAAGATGGCGAGACGGGCGGCCCGCGCGTGATCGACAACCATGCGTTCTTCACCCGCCTGGGCAAGCGGCTGATCCGCGCACTGGGCGAGAACACCGCCGACGGCTTCGTGTTCCGGGTCGACATGCGCCTTCGCCCGTATGGCGACTCCGGACCCCTGGTGGCCAGCTTCGCCATGCTGGAAGAGTATTTCTATGCCCAGGCGCGCGAATGGGAGCGCTATGCCTGGATCAAGGGCCGGGCGCTGACCGGGAATCGCATCGACGAGCTGGAGGCCCTGCGCCGGCCGTTCGTGTTCCGCAAATACCTCGACTTCGGCGCATTCGCCGCCATGCGCGAGCTGCACGCCCAGATCCGGCGCGAGGTGGCACGCCGCGAGATGGCCGACAACATCAAGCTCGGCCCGGGGGGCATCCGCGAGATCGAGTTCATCGCCCAGGTGTTCCAGCTCATCCGTGGCGGCCGGGTGCCGGCCCTGCAGGTCCGTCCCACCCGTGCCATCCTGCACCAGCTCGCCGCCATGGATCTGATGCCGGAGAACGTCGTCGCCTCACTGGAGGACGCCTATGCATTCCTGCGCAATCTGGAACACCGCCTGCAATACCTGGACGACGCCCAGACCCAGTCCCTGCCGCACGGTGTCGAGGAGCGCCGGCGGGTGGCCAAGACCCTGGGCTACGCCGACTGGGAAGGCTTCGAGGCGCATCTGAACACCCTGCGCCGGCGCGTGGCGAACCAGTTCGAGCAAGTGTTCGGCGCCCCCCAGGAAGACCAGTCCGGCCACCCGCTGGCCGGACTGTGCGAGCTGCCTGCGGAGGTCGCCGGGGCGCGCCTCGCGGAGCTGGGCTATGCCGATGCCCAGGGCGTGCTCGATCGTGTCACGGCCCTGCGCGGCGGTCGCCTGCGCGCCAGCCTGCCGGCCACCAACCGCAACGCCCTCGATGCCCTGCTGCCGCCGCTTCTGGAAGTCGCCGTGCACTTCACCAATCCGGACGACACCCTGGCACGCATCCTCGCCCTGCTGGAGGCCATCGCCCGCCGCGCGCCCTATCTGCAACTCCTGCGCGAATACCCGCAGAGCCTGATGCAGGTGGCAAAGATCGCCAGCGCCAGCCCCTGGGCGGCGCAATACCTCACCCGCCAGCCACACCTGCTCGACGAACTGCTCGATGCCCGCACCCTGATGGCCGCGCCCGACTGGGCCCTCAAGCGCGACGAACTGCGCACCCGCATGGCCGCCCTGGAGGGCGACGTCGAACGGCAGATGGACGAATTACGCCATTACAAGCAAAGCGAAACCTTCCGCCTCCTGGCCCAGGATCTGGCCGGACTGTGGAGTATGGAGCGGCTGTCCGACCAGCTCGCGCATCTGGCCGACCTGCTGCTCGAACAGAGCCTTGCGCAGGTCTGGGCGCAGATGCGCGAACGGCACCGCGAACACCCCGCATTCGCGGTGATCGCCTACGGCAAGCTGGGCGGCAAGGAGCTGGGCTATGCCTCGGACCTGGATATCGTGTTCCTGTACGACGACGACCACCCCGAGGCGCAGGACCGTTACGCGCGTCTCGCCAAGCGGCTGAACACCTGGATCAGCACGATGACGCCGGCGGGGGTGCTGTATGAAACCGATCTGCGTCTGCGCCCCGACGGCGCCGCTGGTCTCCTGGTCAGCTCGCTGGAGGCCTTCGAGGACTATCAGCGAAACCAGGCCTGGGTGTGGGAACACCAGGCATTGAGCCGCGCCCGCTTCAGCTGTGGCGATACCCGCGTTGGCGCCCGCTTTGAAGCGATCCGTGCCGGGGTGCTGGGCCTGCCACGCGACCCCGACCGCCTGCGCGAGGACGTGCTGGCCATGCGCCAGAAGATGCGCGACGGCCACCCCAACCCGAGCGGATTGTTCGATCTCAAGCACGACCCCGGCGGCCTGGTGGATGTCGAATTCGCGGTGCAATTTCTGGTGCTCGCCCACGCCGCCCGCCATCCCGGCCTGGTGGAAAACCTCGGCAACATCGCCCTGTTGCAGCGCGCCGCCGAGCTCGGTTTGCTGCCGGAAACGGTGGCACGGCAGGCCGCCGACGCCTACCGTGAGCTGCGCCGCCAGCAACACCGGGTCAAGCTGCAAGGCGCCGAGCACGCCCGCCTGCCCATGGCCGAGGTCGAGGCGGCCGCGACCGCGGTACGCAAGCTTTGGACGGCGGTGTTTCCCGAAGCCTGAGAGACGCCGTTTGCTCTCAGGGAGTGGCATGGCGGGCTTGAACGCCCGGATTGAACACTGGCAGGGGAGTTGCCTTGCCGTCCTTGCCCTGGCCTGCGTAAAGGGTGAGGTGAGGGTAGGGGATTTCGATGCCGCGCGCGTCGAAGGCCTGCTTCAGCCGCAGCAGGAAGGCGCGCCGCACCGTCCACTGTTGCAGGGTATGGACCTTGAAGCGGGCGCGGATCATCACCGCCGAATCCATCCAGTCGTTGACGCCGGCGATGTCCAGATCCTCCTGGATCAACGGTCCGAGCACCGGGTCGGCGCGCATCCCGGCGGCCACTTCGCGCATCACCGCGAACACTTCCTCGACATCCTCCCGGTAGGCGATCCGGACGTCGATCACCGCGAAGGCGAAGCCGCGCGAGCGATTGGTGACCGTGGTGACGGCGCCGTTGGGCACGTAATGGACGTTGCCCTCGTAATCACGCAGGCGGATGTAGCGCAGGGTCACTTCCTCGACCAGGCCGCCCTTGCCGGCGACCTCGACGACGTCGCCCTGATGGATCTGGTTTTCCAGCAGCAGGAACAGGCCGGTGAAGTAATCCTTGATCAGGCTCTGGGCGCCGAAGCCCACGGCCAGGCCGACGATGCCGGCGGATGCCAGGATCGGGGCGATGGAAATGCCCAGCTCGGACAGCACCAGCATGCCGGTGATCAGCGTGATGGCGACGGTGGCGGCGTAGCGCAGCACCCGGCCGAGGGTTTCCAGGCGCTTGTGCTGCTCGGGGTCGTCGGTGTGCTTCTGCAACTGCGCGCGCAGCAGCGGAATCAGTCGGCGCGGCAGTGACAGCATCACCCAGGCGATGGCGAGAATGACGCCGACGCGGATCAGGACGCGGACCAGATCGCTCCAGGGACCGAGATCGCGCAGCAGCACGGCGAGGCTGTCCATGGTGTCCACTTTCAGGGAATGGCCCGCGCCAGCGGGCGGAATTGCAGGTGCCGGAACATGCGCAGGTAGAGCGCGGTTTCCTCGCGTTCCAGGTTGCTGACGAACTTCCAGAAGCCGTAGATGCGCGACAGGGTCATCATCCGTTCGGCGTAGCGGCGCCAGGTATAGCGCGCGTCCACCCGCGCCAGGGCGCCACGCGACAGCCGCCGCCAGTGCTCCGGATCGGTGGCGCAGCGCTCCAGGAAATCCGCCATCAGATCGGCGGCGGCGGCGCCGTCGTTGGGGTCGATGTGGAAGCCGGATACGCCGTGCTGGATGATCTCCAGCGGGCCGCCGTGGCGGGTGGCGAATACCGGCAGGCCGGAGGCCATGGCTTCGATCAGGGTGAGGCCGAAGGCCTCGAACAGCGCCGGCTGGGCGAACACGCCGCCGCGATCGGCCACCACCCGGTAGATTTCGCCGGCCAGCGCCTTGTCCAGGCGCGCGCCCAGCCAGCGCATTTCGCCGTCCAGGCCGTGCCGGTCCATCAGTGCATGCATGCGCTGGATCTCGTCGCGTTCCTCAGCGTCGCCGGAGGCGGCCGGATCGACATGGCCGCCGATCACCAGCAGGATGGCGGCGCGCTCGCAGCCGTGGATGGGTTCCAGCGGCTGGTCGCAGGTGGTGCCGTCGGCATCCGGGATCAGCCGGGTGACCACCAGGATGCGCGGTTCGACGACGACGCCCTGTTCGGCCAGGCGATCGCGCATCTCGCGCTCGAGCGCGCGTACCTGATCGAGGATGTAGACCACCTGGCCACCGGTGTCCGGTCGGCCGAGCACGCCGTCCTGGGCAAACCAGCCGTGCGGCGACAGGATCAAGAGGCGCGAGATCATCGGGATGCGCGCGAGGAAGGTTTCCAGAACCTGGGGCGAGGGCGCCTCCAGGATGTCGGTGAGCAGGCTCATGGTATCGGCCACCCGGGTCGCGGCATCGCCCCAGCCGGGGGCGAAGCCGAGCCGGCCGAGCGGTTCGGCCAGGACCGCCCAGGGTGTATCCGGCGCCACGGTGTCCAGAAATGCCTGTGCCTCGCGCAGGGCCTCGCGCAGCGCGGCAACGTCGCGCAGGTGCTCGTACAGCATCAGTTGCCGGCCTTCCAGGGCATGCAGGCGCAGGAATTCCAGCAGGCGGGCGTGGCCCTCGGCCGGCTTCTGGAACATCGCGCTGGACAGGTGCCGGTTGAGGAACAGCACGCCCTGTCCGATCGAACGGATTTCCTTGAGGCGCGGGAATTCCCGGTTGAACGGGCCGAAATCCACCTCCAGCAGATCGGCTGTCTCCGCCTCGGGCGCGACCAGGCGCTCCTTGAAGCGCAGGTAATCGGCGATGCCGATGCGTTCCGGGGTGGCTTCGTCGAGATGCGCGCGCAGGTAGTGCCAGCGGCCGGCGTCCTCGCGCACCGCGAAACAGGCCCAGGGCGGCCGCAACACCGCTTCCTGCATGCACCGGACCACCGCCGCCAGCGGGTTGTCGCCGGCCTCGGCGCTGGCCCGGTAGTGGTCGCGCAGGTCGGTGTGGAGCAGCAGCGGCCGGCCGTCGGTGCAGCAGCGGCGCAGGAAGGACTGCATGGCGTCGCGATGGCCTTCGGCCCAGGCGCGGAGGGGTTCGATCATGCGGCGATGCCCTGTTCGACGAGGAAGCCGTAATGCGCCATGCCTTCCAGGATGCCGGCGGCATGGTCGGCCTTGGCGAAATAGATCTGTTCCAGGCCGCGCAGGTCGGCCAGCTCGGGGCTATGGTTGGCCACCACCACGCCGAGGGTGTCGCCGCGCAGCATCTCCTCGTCGTTGCCGGAATCGCCGGCGACCAGGAATGCGCGCAGCGGCAGGCCCCACCTGTAGGCCAGGTAGCGCACTGCCTGGCCCTTGGAGGCGCGCGCCGGCAGCACGTCCAGATAGGCTTGATGCGAGTAGATCAGCCTGGCGTGCAGACCCTGGCCGCGCAGCAGCGCGTGCAGTGCGCGCAAGGGGGGCATGGCGTCCGCGTCGACGTTGTAGCTGAGCTTGAATTCCCGCTGGTTTTCCGGTCTCTGCGGAGTCAGTCCGGGGACTTCGGCGAGTACCGTCGCCAGGGCGTCGCGTCGCCAGAGGTGGCGGATGTGGTTGGTCCAGCCGGTGTCCGGGCGCAGGCCACGGCCATAGTGGATCTCGCTGCCCACCGAGGTGATCAGCACGTCCGGGCGTGGCACCCGCCACTGGCGCAGTACCGCCAGCGTGCTTTCCAGCGAGCGTCCGGTGGCCACGGCGAAGCCGAGCTCGCGGCCGCTGCCGCGCAGCACCTCGATCAGGCGGGCGAGTGCCTCGCGGTCGCCGATCAGGGTGTTGTCGATGTCGCTCACCAGCATCCGCCGTGCGAACGGCAGCGGGTTGGCGCCGTCCGGGTGCAGGTAGGCAGCCAGGTCGCGGCGCACCTGCTTGCGCGTTCTGCGCAGCATGCGCTCTACCGCCCTCAGATATTTGCCGACGTGCGCGTCCCAGGTGTAATGGCGCACCACGCCGGAGATGCCCCGCCGGGCGCGGCGCTGCCAGGCGCGTGGATCGGCAAGCACCGCCTCCAGCGCGGCCGCAATGGCGTCGGTGTCGAGCGGGTCCACCAGCACACCGTTGTCGCAATTGGCGATGATGTCGCGCGGTCCGCCGTCGGCGGTGGCGACCACGGGCAGGCCGCTGGCCGCCGCCTCGATGAGGGTCAGGCCGAACGGTTCGGTCAGCGCCGGGTTGGCGAACACGCCGCGGCGCTGTGCAGCCAGCCGGTAGAGCTGGGGCACGTCCTCCGGGCGGTGCCGCTTGGGCAGGGCCACCTTGCCCCAGAGGTCGTGGCGGTCGACCGCCAGCAAGAGCTCGGTGAGCACCCGGGCCTGGTCCTCGTCGAGGTCGCGGATGTCGTCGCGCTGGCCGGCGACGATGGCCAGATTGGCGCGTTCACGCAGACTGGGCGAGCTGCCGTAGGCATCGATCAGCCGGCCCAGGTTCTTGCGCACCTCAGGCCGGCAGATGGCGAGGATCAGGGGCTTGCGCGGCTCGTCCAGGAAGCGGTCGATCATGCGTTCCACGCCGGTATCCACCGTCGCCTTGCCGGGCGGGGCGAAGCGCGAGGTGTCGGTGCCGGGCGGGATCACCAGCGCGCGCGAAGGCTGGTAGCTCTCGTACAGGCCGTATTGCTCGCTGCTTTCCTGCGGTGTGCTGGTCACCACCAGGCTGGCATTGGCCAGGACCGTTTCCTCGGCGGCGATGCGGCGGCTGAAATTGAACTGCCGCTCCAGGGCCTGTGGTTTGCGGCCATGCGCGAGCAGGCGCTGGCGCTTGCAGCGGCCGAGTGAGTGACCGGTGTGGATGAGCGGGATGCCGAGCAGTTGCGACAGTTGCGTGCCGACGTAGCCGGCGTCGGCGTAGTGGCTGTGGATGGCGTCCGGCAGCCGGCCTTTCTGGCGCAGGTAGTGGACGATCCGGTCGACCATCGGGTCGAGGTGGTGCCACAGGGTTTCCTTGCGCAGATAGCGGCGCGGGCCAAACGGCAGGCGCACCAGCCGCGCCTTCGGCCCGAGGGCTTCCTCCGGCCGGGCATAGTCGGGCGAAACCTGGGGATCGTCGATCCGCCGGGTGATGAGGTCGACCTGCGCCACGTCCGGATGGCGGCCGAGCGCCCGCGCCAGCTCAACCACGTACAGGGTCTGGCCGCCGGTGTCGGCGTCGCGCCCCAGTTCCAGATCGTGGCCGCGAATCAGGCCGTGCACGCTGAGCATCAGGATGTACAGGGGGTCATGGCGCGCTTTACCGTGCGTGGCAACCGGGTGGGCAATGCATGGCCGGACATGGGAAAGGATGGGTGCGCGGCTTCCGGGCCATGCACGGATGAGGCGCGCCCGTGGCGGGAATGAATCTCATGCGTACCCAGTGTAGCACATGAATTTGTACAAATATTCATGGCGGCATGATTCTCCCCCCTTGCGGTCGATGGTCTACACTGGAAATCCGATCATGATCCCCGGGAGTCGATCCATGCCCACGCAAGCCGGCACTGCGCTGGACGCCATACTGGCCCGGCACGCGCGCCAGCCGACCGAGCTGTTGCAGATCCTGCGCGAGGTGCAGGAGGCCACGGGCTGGATCCCGCCCGCGGTGCAGACCCGCATCGCCGGGCATCTCGGCCTGCCGCGCGCCCGCGTCGAGGGCGTGGTGGGCTTCTACAGCTTCCTGCACGATGCGCCGGCCGGCGAATACCGGGTGCTGTTCTCGGACAACATCACCGATCGCATGCTCGGCAACCAGGGCCTGTTTGATGCGTTCTGCCAGCGGCTCTGGCTGGAGCGCGGCAAGTGTTCGGAAGACGGCCTGGTCTCGGCCGACTACACCTCCTGCACCGGCCTGTGCGACCAGGGCCCGGCCATTCTGGTCAACGGTCGCGCCATTGCGCGCCTGGATGCGGCGCGCCTGGACACCATCGCCAGCCTGATCCTCGAACGCCGGCCGGTCGTGGACTGGCCGGCGAAGCTGTTCGAGATCCAGGACAACGTCCGCCGCGCCGGCCCCCTGCTTGCCGATACGCCCGCCAATGGCGAGCCCCTGCGCGCCACCCTGGCGCGCGGCGCGGAGGCCACCCTGGCCGAAATCGAGCATGCAGGCCTGCGCGGTCGCGGCGGCGCGGGCTTTCCCAGCGCGCGCAAGTGGCAGGCCTGCCGCGACGCGCCCGGACCGGAACGCTACGTGGTCTGCAATGCCGACGAGGGCGAGCCGGGCACTTTCAAGGATCGTGTCCTGCTCACCCGCCAGGCCGACCGGGTGTTCGAAGGCATGACCGTGGCGGCGCGGCTGGTGGGCGCCCGCCAGGGTTTCCTCTATCTGCGCGGCGAATACCGCTACATGCTCGATGCGCTCGAAGCGGTACTCGCCCGCCGCCGGGCCGAAGGCCTGCTCGGACGCGACATCCTCGGCGAGCCGGGCTTCGATTTCGACATTGCCATCCACCTCGGCGCCGGTGCCTATGTATGCGGCGAGGAGTCGGCACTGATCGAGTCGCTCGAAGGCAAGCGCGGCATCCCGCGCAACCGGCCACCCTTCCCGGTCACGCACGGCTACATGCAACGGCCGACCGTGGTCAACAACGTCGAGACATTCGCCTGTGCGGCGCGCATCGCCGCACAGGGCGCGGAAAATTTTCGCGCCGATGGCACGGAGCGTTCCACCGGCACCAAGCTGCTCTCCGTGTCCGGCGATTGCGCCCGCCCCGGCATCTACGAGGTGCCCTTTGGCATCCCGGTGCGCGAGGTGCTGGCCGAGTGCGGCGCGGAAAACACCCTTGCGGTGCAGGTGGGCGGGCCCTCCGGGACCTGCATCGACGCCGGCGAGTTCGACCGGCGCCTCGCCTTCGAGGACCTTGCCACCGCCGGCGCGTTCATGATCTTCGACGCCCGCCGCGACATGTTCGAGGTGGCGCGTAACTTCGTCCGCTTCTTTGCCCACGAATCGTGCGGATTCTGCACCCCCTGCCGGGTGGGCACCTCGATGCAGATGCATCTCATGGACAAGATCGCCAAAGGCAATGGCACCCAGGGCGACCTGGTCGAGCTCGGCCAGCTCGACCGCGCATTGCAGATGGCGGCGCACTGCGGCCTCGGACACACGGCCTGCAACCCGGTCCTGGACACCCTCAAGCGCTTCCGGCCCGCCTATGAGCGTCGCCTCAAGGCCCTGCATTTCCGGCCCGCATTCGATCTCGACGGCGCGCTCGCCGAAGCCCGGCGCATGACCGGCCGCGACGACGCCGGCGCGCACCTGGAGACCAGCCATGACTGACCCGCGTCCCAGCTTCATGCTCGACGGCGAGGCGGTGCCTTTCGAGCCCGGCCAGACCGTGCTGCAGGCCGCGCTCGCCGCCGGCCGCTACATCCCGCACCTGTGTTACCACCCCGAGTTCAAGCCGCATGGCAGCTGCAAGGTGTGCACCGTCAAGGCCGCCGGCCGCACCGCCGCCGCATGCACCCTGCCGGCCCAGGCCGATCTGGCGGTGGAAAGCGAGACCGAGGAGATCAACGACCTGCGCCGCACCCTGGTGCAGATGCTGTTCGCCGAAGGCAACCATTTCTGCCCCTCCTGCGAGAAAAGCGGCAACTGCCTGCTGCAGGCGCTCGGCTATGACCTGGGCGTGATGACCGCCGGCTTTCGCCACCTCTATCCGGACCGGCCGGTGGACGCATCACACCCCGACCTCCTGCTCGACTTCAACCGCTGCATCCTCTGCGAGCTGTGCGTGCGCGCATCCTGCGAGGTCGATGGCAAGTGCGTGTTCGCGCTTTCCGGCCGGGGGCTGGGCAAGCATCTGGTGGTGAACGCCGAATCGGGCCGCCTCGCCGACACCGACGTGGCCCTCACCGACAAGGCGGTGGAGGTCTGCCCGGTGGGCGTGATCCTGAAGAAGCGGGTGGGCTTCATCCAGCCCATCGGCCAACGCCGCTTCGATGCCTCCCCCATCCGCGCCCAGGCCCTGCGCGATGCGCCCCGGCCGCTGGCCCACGCCGCCGCACATTCAGGCGCCCGCGCCGCCGGTTGCGCCAGCTGCGAGGATGCCGAAACCGGAGATGCCGCATGAGCAGCACCGATTCCCCCCACAAGTTGCGCGTCGCCACCGCCTCGCTGGCCGGCTGCTTCGGCTGCCACATGTCCTTCCTCGACATCGACGAGCGTCTACTGACCCTGCTCGAACACATCGAGTTCGACCGCACCCCGCTCACCGACATCAAGAACGTGTCCCCCTGCGACATCGGCCTCATCGAGGGCGGCGTGTGCAATGCCGAGAACGTGCATGTGCTGCGCGCATTCCGCGACAACTGCAAGATCCTCATCGCCATCGGCGCCTGCGCCATCAACGGCGGCCTGCCGGCGCAACGCAACCACCTCGACCTCTCCGCCTGCCTGTCGGAGGTCTACCTCACCGAGCCCGGCCTCACTGGCGGCCTGATTCCCAACGACCCGGAGCTGCCGCTGCCGCTCGACAAGGTCCACCCCCTGCACGAGGTGGTGAAGGTGGACTATTTCATTCCCGGCTGCCCGCCGCCCGCCGACGCCATCTGGAAATTCCTCACCGACCTGCTCGCCGGACGCACACCGCGTCTGGGCCATGGACTGATCCACTATGACTGAAGTCGCACACCCCACCCAGGACATGGAAACCGCCGCGCATCCGGAAAACCTGAAACGCGTGGTGATCGAACCGCTCTCGCGTGTCGAGGGCCACGGCAAGGTCACCCTGCTCATCGACGACGAAGACCGCGTCCAGCAGGCGCGCCTGCACATCGTCGAGTTCCGTGGCTTCGAGAAATTCATCCAGGGCCGGCCCTACTGGGAAGTCCCGGTGATGGTGCAGCGCCTGTGCGGCATCTGCCCGGTATCGCACCATCTCGCCGCCGCCAAGGCCATGGACCAGGTGCTGGGCGCGACCCTCACGCCCAGCGCCGAGAAGATCCGCCGCCTCATGCACTACGGCCAGATCCTGCAATCGCACGCCCTGCATTTCTTCCACCTGTCCTCGCCCGATCTCCTGTTCGGATTCGACTCCGAAGTCAACCAGCGCAACATCGTCGGCGTCATCGAGGCTCACCCCGAGATCGCCCGCCAGGGCATCCTGCTACGCAAGTTCGGCCAGGAAGTGATCCGGCTCACCGCCGGCAAGCGCGTGCATGGCACCGGCGCCATCCCCGGCGGCGTCAACCGCCACATCAACCGGGGCGAACGCGACTACCTGCTCGCCGACATCTACCAGATCATCGCTTGGTGCCGCGACGCGGTGCATCTGGCCCGCAAGCTGTACGAACAGAACCCCGAGCTGTATGCCAGCTTCGGACGCTTCGATGCGCACAGCCTCGGCCTCATTCGCGCCGACGGCGCCATGGACCTCTATCACGGCGGCCTGCGCGCCCGCAGCAAGGATGGCGAAACCGTGTTCGACCACGTCGATTACAGCCACTACTGGGACCACATCTTCGAGGAAGTGAAGCCCTGGTCCTACATGAAATTCCCGTTCCTGCGCAAGCTCGGTCCGGAGAATGGCTGGTACCGGGTGGGACCGCTCACCCGGGTAACGCAATGCGACTTCATCCCCACCCCGCTGGCCGAGAAAGAGCGCCAGGCCTTCATCGCCCACGATGCCGGACGCGCCGCCGGGGCGACACTCGCATACCACTGGGCGCGCATGATCGAGATGCTGTTCGCCGCCGAATCGATCAAGGACCTCCTGCACGAGGACGACCTCTCCGAGGGCGAACTCGTCACCCAGGGCGAACGCCAGGCGCGCGGCGTGGGCGTCATCGAGGCACCCCGTGGCACACTCATCCACCACTACCGGGTGGATGAGAACGACCAGGTGGTGCGCGCCAACCTGATCGTCTCCACTACCCACAACAACCAGGCCATGAATGCCGCCATCCGCGCCGTGGCGCGCCAGTATCTCGACGGCCGCAAGCTCACCGAAGGCCTGCTCAACCACATCGAGGTGGCCATCCGCGCATTCGACCCCTGCCTGTCCTGCGCCACCCATGCGCTGGGCAAGATGCCGCTGCGCCTCGAGCTCGAAAGCCCCGGCGGCCGCATCCTCGACCGGCTAGAACGCGACGGCCAGGGCCGGATCCAGGCGTGAATGCCCCCACACTGGTCATCGCCCTCGGCAACCCCAGCCGCGGCGACGATGCCCTGGGGCCGCACATCGCCGCACTCCTGGAAGCGATCGCGCCCCCCGGCGTGGAATGTCTGACCGACTTCCAGCTGCAGGTCGAATATGTGCTCGACCTCGCCGACCGCAGCCGGGTCATCTTCATCGACGCCAGCGTCGCCGCCACGCCCCCGTTCGAACTCAGCCCGCTGGTCGCCGCACCCGACCCCAGCTACAGTACCCACGCCATGTCTCCTGCAGCACTGCTGGCCGCCTACCGCCAAAATTACGGCGAAGCCCCGCCCCCGGCCTGGGTCCTCGCCATCCGTGGCGAATCGTTCGAACTCGGCGCCCCCCTCTCTCCCGCCGCACAGGCTCACCTGGAGGCTGCGTGGAGCAGGTTGAGGCAATGGCTCGGTGTGACAGACTCAACCGAGACAGGAATTCATGACGCCCCATAACCGCTCACCCCGGTCAGTGCAGTTCATGGATTTTTTACTGGGGAATCCGGCTGGCCCGGAGTGACCTGCCCGATAGCTTGTTGCACCGGCCTCCACTTGGCGACGCGGCCTGCGATGAGCACCCCTCGGTGCATCTCAAACTCGACAACGGTCGCCCAGGCTTCAGCTTCCCACTTGGTCTCAAAGGTCCGGGTTTGGACGGAGTGGCCCTTGCGACGAACCTGGGCTTGAAATTGGTATGAGCCGCGTTTGGTGATGGATGCCATCTCCTGCTCCTTGAACATAGGTCACAGGGTATGGCACCGAGTGCAGCAGGGTTGCAGCGAAAAACGGGCTTCAAAGAAAAAGCCCACACCTTACCGTAAGGTATTTATTTATTGGCGCGCCCGGCGCGATTCGAACGCACGACCCCTGCCTTCGGAGGGCAGTACTCTATCCAGCTGAGCTACGGGCGCTTGGGAGGCGCTGATTCTACACCCGGGCGATCGCTACGTACATTTCAATCGCTCGACACGATCAGACCATAACCCTGTATTCGGCGCGGTTGACCCTGCACCTTGTCGGAATACAATCGGGTTTTGACTTTTTTGGAGCCGGCCGTGGAACAGGAAGAATCGGACAAGGATGTATTGAGCAAGGAGCAGCAGATCATGCGGGCAATGCGCAAGACGCTCACCTCGGTCGTACGCGACTGCGCCCCGCGTGACGGTCAGCCCAGCCCGCTTACCGATGCGACGGTGGAAAACGTACGCATGTGCCTAGGCCTGATCGCGGCCCGCGAGGCTGAACTGGCCGAAGCCTTGGGGCTGACCCGCAACGAGCGCCCCTATTATGCAGACTCCCCCCCGGCCAGCAGTGAAATGCTCCATTTCGTGCCTGGCGGCAAGAAGCTGAACTGATGGCCGAGCCAATCTCAAGCCTGATCAGCGATCCAGACTCAACGCTGGTCGCCACCCGCCCTGCGGTGATCTACAGCCCGACCGGAAAATCACGCAAGCGATTCCCGGAAAACTGCGTGGCATTGCATGACGACGAGGCCGCGGCCCGCGCCGCTGCGCGACCTGCGGAGGGTTACCATGCCGCGGTGGTCTCCGGACCGTCACGTTCCTCGGAAGGCTTCCGCCTCTACTACCTGCTCCGCTGGCTGGATTGACTACCGCCTGGACAACGGTTACAAGCGCTTACATTTTGCAACTGGCCGAACACCTCCGGCTTACATCCGGCGCCTATCCTGAGGTTGCCCGCCCCCGCCTTCCCGGGAGCGGCAACCTCAACCAAAGGAGTGCGCCATGAAAATCCCCCAACCCCACCATGCCCTCGTTGCACTGACAGTCGTCGGAGTCTTGCTGGCGGCCGTTCCGGCCCAAGCCAGCGGTGGCTTCGAATTGCGCATGCACGTCGATCGGGGCGGCCCGCCACCAATCCTCGAACATCGCCCGATACGATACCACCCCCCCCATCACCGCACGCCTGGCCCGCATTTCCGGACCGAAGGAGCAAGGCTTTCGCCGACTGCGCGTGTACGCGAACTGGAGCGAATCTTCCTCGCGGACGGTCAGATCGACCGCGCCGAATGGCGCATCTTGCGCCGCGAACTGGAACACTCGGGGCTGCCGCCGCGGTAGCCAGACCGTCACGGTCATTATTGATCGCCCATGCGCCGATGCAATCCCCCAGGGGCGGTCGATTCTGCCGAACCGCAGCCGCCTTGAGTTAGAATGCCGCCCTCGCCCTTGTAGTTAAATGGATATAACGGGCCCCTCCTAAGGGCCAGTTACAGGTTCGATTCCTGTCGAGGGCGCCATTCCACCCGGATACCTTCGCCTGCGTCAGCGACTCGTCCATTCCCTGCCCAGCCTCTGGCTTAGGGCAAGCAAGCGCAGCACGCCATGGCCAAACGCGACCGCGTACTTTGCAATTCGGGAAAATCGGCAAGATTCCGGACATTCAGGCGGCCTGGCATCCATACCCAGAGCCAGGCCAACCGGAATCGAAAACTGGGGCGATGGATGGGAATCGAACCCACGACACCTGGAGCCACAATCCAGTGCTCTACCAACTGAGCTACCACCGCCATTGAACTGGCCTGCCCGACAGGGATCGAACCTGTAACCCCCAGCTTAGAAGGCTGGTGCTCTATCCAATTGAGCTACGGGCAGAAGGGATCCCGATCGATCGGTGGACGGGTCGGGGCTGGATCGTGGTCGGGGTGAGAGGATTCGAACCTCCGACATCTTGCTCCCAAAGCAAGCGCGCTACCGGGCTGCGCTACACCCCGAAAGGAGGGAATTATACCGTCCGGCATTGCAAAAGCAACCTCTCGCCGCCAGACCACTCTCGAGCCAGGCCGCAGAATTGGAAACGGGGGCTGCAGCCCCCGTTCTTCAATTGGCAGGCAGCCTCGACTTCACCTGGACGCAAATTCTTCCAGCTTGCGCGCCTTGATGACCTGACCATTGAGGCCGGCATCCTTGGCAGAACCACCGTAGGCCAGCACCATCAGCTGCGAGTAGTACAGCACCGGCATGTTGAACTTGGTGCCGTATTTCTTGTTGATCTGGCCCTGATATACCTCGGTGTTGGCCTGGCAGAGCGGACAGGGGGTAACCAGCATCTCGGCACCGGAGTCGTAGGCGGCCTCGATGATATCCTTGATCTGGGCCTGCGCCTTGTCCGGCTCGGAGAAGGCGAGCGCGCCGCCACAGCAGGTAACCTTCTGATCGAAGCGGGTCGCCTCGGCACCCACCGATTCGACCAGTTTGTCGAGATACATCGGGTTTTCGAACGACTCGCCGGCAATGCCGAACGGACGGTTGGTCTGGCAGCCGACATAGCCGGCGAACTTCATGCCTTCGAGCGGCTTCTTCACATGACTGGCCAGCTCGGCATAGCCAAGATCCTCGATCAGCACCTCGACCATGTGCCGTACTTCGGGGATGACCTTGATGTTGAGACCGGCCTCCTTGAGGGCTTCCTGGGTGTCGGCCATGAGCACGGAGTTGTGCTCCAGGCGCTCCTTGGATTCACGCGCGCCGAGCCAGCATGCGGCGCAGGTGGCGACGATGTCCTGGCCGGGCAGGTTCTGTTCGGACAGGGCAAAGTTGCGGGCATTCATGACATGACGCGGCAGCTCGCCGGCCTCGGCATAGCTGATCGAGGCGCCGCAGCAGTTCCAGTCGGGGATCTCGGTAATCTTGACGTCCAAGGTCTTGCACATGGACTCCACCGACACCAGGTAGTTGGATGCGGAAGCGCCCTTCTGCGACGAGCAGCCGGGGTAGAACGCGTATTCTTTCTTAGCCATCTTCATTCTCTCCTTAGGCCGCGCGGCCCTTGCGCTTGGCTTCCAGTTCGCGTGCCTTGGCCAGCATGGCGTGGATGCCCTTGATGTCCTTGCACTTGTGCCCCATGCCCAGCGCCTCCAGGGGGTTGAGGCGGCCGGCCTTGACCAGGCCCAGGGCGACGTCCTGCATCGCCATGGCCTGCTTGATACCATCGCCGATGCCGTTCTTGAAGTACAGGCTCTGGGTGAGCTGGACTTCATTGACGCGGCCGGTCTTGGTGGCGTTGTTCCAGAATGTCTGGGAAAGGTGCAGGGTGGGCTGGTTTTTCGGGGCGCGGCCGATGCGGTAAGCGTACTCGGCAATGCCATGCATGATGTGTGTGATCGGCACCTTGCGCGGGCAGCGCACGTAGCAGTTGTAGCACGAGACGCAATTCCACATGGAGTTTGAATTGAGCACCTCGTCGCGCTTGCCGGCGCGGATCAACATGAAGATCTCCTGGGGCGGATGGTCCCAGCCGGAATGAAAGTTGGTCGGGCAGGAGCCGGAGCATACGCCGCACTGCATGCACATCTTGACCCAGTCACCCATCTCGGCCTGTTCCTCGATCTCCTTGAGGAAGTTGTTCCGGTACTTGGCCGCCATCTGCTGATTCATATCGCTCATGCTGATCTCCTCTTACAGACCCTTGAACGGGGACATGCCCATTTCGACGATCTTCGCGGCGTATTCGTTGATCTTCTTCGGCAGGGTCTCGATGTCGGTGATGGCGACTTCGAGATCCATCAGGCGCTCGGTCTCCAGGTTCATGCCCTTGAGGGTGTCGTACACCTTGGACATGCGGTAACGGCCCAGCTCGGAGCCCTTGACGAAGTGGCACTGGTACTGCTCGCCGTGCTTGCAGCCCATCAGCATGACGCCGTCATAGCCAGAGTTGAGCGCGTCGGTGATCCAGATGGTGTTGACCGAACCGAGGCAGCGCACCGGGATGATGCGCACGAAGGGGTCGTACTCCAGACGGTTCATGCCGGCCATGTCGAGCGCCGGATAGGCGTCGTTCTCGCAGGCGAGGATCAGCACGCGCGGTTTCTCGGAGAACTCGTCGGGGATGTCGACGGCCTTGATCTGCGCGCCCACCGTATTCACAGAGTAGTTTTCGAACGAGATCACGCGCACCGGGCAGGCGCCCATGCAGGTGCCGCAACGACGGCAGCGCGACTCATTGAACAGCGGGAAGCGCTTTTCATCCTCGTCGATGGCGCCGAACGGGCATTCCACGGTGCAGCGCTTGCACTGGGTGCAGCCTTCC